>CAZQGA010000151.1:0-6095 GCA_964592735.1 uncultured Chromatiaceae bacterium
GTGATGGTCATCCGCATCGGCGGAAAGTCGTCGAAGTTGGAGACCGTGTTGATGTTGCCGGTGCCGGCGGGCACCGTTGCCATGATGTCGCTGTCGTTGGTCCAGTAGATGTCGCGGAACGATGACATCGGCTTGTCGTTGTCCAGCAGGTTGCGCACCCAGAACTGCACCGTGTAGCGGGGCGACTCCAGGCCAATGTTGAAATTGACATTGGTCCAGGCCGGGATCCACGCCTGGTTGTCGTTCTGCACAAAGGTCTTGCCGGTGTAGTTGCCGGACAGGCTGGTCTTCAGGTCCCAGTCTCCGATGAGCTGCCGCTTGTAATCGAGCGAGAGGCTCGCCGTCCATTCCGGCTGGCGCATCTGCGTCTTGCCCGAGATATCCCCGGACAGGGCCTGGCACTGGCTGGCCTTCAATGCCTGGTCGGCCACAGGAAGCGCCCGGATCGCCGTCGATGTACAGCTCGGCTCATCCGTATAGAAGCTCGGGAACAAGGCAAGAGTGTCCTGCCTCGCCCGCCGCATCTTCGAGTCCGTGAAGGCCGTGGTCAGGCGTGCCTGCAGGTTGTCGGTAACCGCAAGGCCCGCTTCCAGCTCCCAGCCAAAGACATGGGCATCGCCTGCATTAACGTCCATCGCCCGCGGCATCGTGAACAGCAGGCCTGACCCCGGATCGCGATCGACCAGCTGCCGCAGCACGATGTCACGCCAGTCGTTGAGATAAGCCGAGAGGTCGAGGCTCATCCGGCGATCCGCACTGAACCCCTTGATGCCGATTTCATACGCGGTCATTTTTTCCGGGGTAAAGCTGTTGCTGATATCCACCAGCCGCGTGCCGCCTTCCGGAGTGATGACGCTGACGGTGGAGGATCGCTGCAGGCCGCCCGGCTTCTCGCCATAACCGATGGAGCCGTAGACCATCCACCCGCTGTCGAGCGTGTACTTCAGGCCTGCGCGCCCGGTCCAGTTGTCGAAGCGGGCGCCATCACTGGAGATCCCGGGGTAGAAGACCGCCTTGGTCGGATCGGCCGGATTCGGGGTCAGCCAGTAGTCCCGTGCCCCGGCCTGGCGCATGTCATAGAAGTTGTTGCCGCAGCCGGGATCAAGATTGACCATCGGATAGTCGGGCCGCACGTAAGGATCGGCCTGCGTACCGCTGCCGGACTCGAAGCATTGCACGTAGTTGTAGCCCGTGCTCTTCTTATAGTCCTCCGTAAAGCGGGCCTCGACACGACCCTCGAGCCGCTCGGTGATGTCGAAATCCGTGGCCGCAAAAAGCGCCCAGGACTTTTCAGTGTTCCGGCTGACCTTGCGGCCGAGGGGATCGATGTCGCTGCCCGGGGTCAGCGTGGCACCGAAGATGTACGTGCCGATGCCGAATGTGGTCGGCGGCGGCGCCGGCCCGAAGCCAATATTGCCGTTCAGTCCAAAATTACCCGGCACCGGCAGCAGACCCACCGGATCGCCGCTGCGCTGGTCCATGGAGGAACGGAAGAAGTACCCGCCCGCCTGCCAGCGCAACCGCTGGTCGCGCGGGCTGGTGAAGCGCAGCTCCTGACTCCATTCGGTGACGGTGGAGCCGTCTTCGTGGTCGAGCCACTCCATCGGGATCCGCGACCAGGAGCCACAGAGCGGCGGGATATCCGCCGTGTTGGGCACCGAAGTGTTGCAGTAAACGAGCGGCAACTGGCCGGCGCTGCGGCTGAAATCCGAAAGGCTGGTCTGCTTCAGGTGCGAGTAGCCGCTCAGCAGGCTCAACGTGCCGAAGGCGGTATCCCAGGCGATATTCAGGTTGGCCCGCATCAGGTCGCGATCCTCGCCCAGGGCCGCACCGGTCTTGGGCATGGCGTCGCGCCGGACTGAATCCGGCAACGGTACCGGATTCGGGTAGGTGGCCGGATCGAGCATGTCCGGCAGGTACTTGAGCTTCGGGATCTTCCCGCACCAATTGAGCAGGCGGCCGCCACGGCTGCCGTCGAAATCGGCCTGCGTCTGCAGCACCTTGCGTTCGCAGTTGACCGGGATGGCGCCGACGGCGCTTTCGTCGATCTCGTCGTTGGAGCGGTAGAGACTCAGATTGACGTCGAGGTCATCGGCCGGCCGCCAGCGGAGCTTGCCCTGGAAGCTGCGGTAGCGGTAGCCACCGATGTCGTTCTCCGGCGCAAGCGTGTTGTCGTAGGAGCCGTCCCACTCGTCGTACATCATCGAGACGCGGCCGGTCAGGGTGTCACCGAAAATCGGGCCACTCACCTGGCCGGAGATCTTCTGCTTGCCGCGGTTGCCAACGTCGGCCTCGACCTTGGACTCGAAGACATCGCTCGGCGCCTTGGTGACATAGTTGATCGCGCCGCTGAAGGCGTTGCGGCCATAGGACGACGTCTGCGGCCCTTTCATGACCTCGATGCGGTCGATGTCGAGCTGGCTGAAGTTCAAGCCTTCGCGGCCGGCGACATAGACGCCGTCGATGAAGATGGCCGCGGAAACCTCACCGAAAATATTCTGCGGCACGATGCCGCGGATGATCGGCGTGGGCAGGTTTTCGCCGAAGGGGTTGTAAAAGGTCAGACCCGGCGTGAGGTTGGCGACGTCCTGAAGGCTCGTGATGCCCCGTGCCTCGATGGCATCGGCATTGAACGCCGTGATCGCCAGCGGCGTTTCCATGAGCTTTTCTTCGCCCTGGCGCCGCGAGGTGACGACGATTTCCTCGATCTGTTGGGCAAAAGCCGTCTGGCACGCCATGGCAACTGCCATGCCCAGCAGCGTTGCCGCCGCCCGATTCCTGATCATCCGCATTGTTGTTCCCCGATCCCCACGATCGTTTTTTTCAAACAGTCATCCACCCACAAGAAAAAAGCGCCCGCGACCCCCTGGTCGCGGGCGCCATCGATGGCCTATTGGGCCTGGTGCCGGCGGCGGATCCAGGCCCCGGTTGCCAGCAGCGCCAGCAGCCAGGCGTCGAGCGAACCACCGCCGCCCGGCAGGATGTTGCCGCCGCCACCGCCGCCACCCGCCTTCTTGACGGTGATGGCGACCGTGGCCGGCGTTGCCGAGCCGTCGAGGTCAGTGACGGTAATGCCGCAGCTGTCAGCGCCGCTGTAGCCCGCGGCGGGTGTGTACTGCACCTTCGTGTTGCTGTCGATCAGCGCACAGGTGCCGTGGCCCGCTGCGGTAGTCACGGCAAACGTGTGGCCCGCCAGCGGGCCGTTGCCCGCACCGACGACGAGCGACTGTGTTGCCGCGGTATCCACCGGCGTGGTAATGGCAGCCACCGTCAGGGTCGGGCTTGCAGGCGCAATCGTCACCGTGACGGTGCCGGTTGCCGCCTCTGGCGTACCCGGATCCGAGTCGGTGATGGTGTAGCTGAACGTATCCGAGCCCGAGTAGAAGGTGGCGGACGGCGTGTAGGTCACGACACTGCCGCTGACACTGGTTGTCCCCTTGCCGCCGGCGGTGGCCGTCACGGTGCTCGGCGTGTTGCCGAGGCTGTTGCCCGCTGCGGTACCTGCGTTGAACGTGCCGCTCGTGCTTGCCGGAGCGGCATTCACCGTGCTGATGGTGACTGCACCGGTACCGGCAACCGGAATGGTGTTATTCACCGTGACCGTCACCGTGGCCGTCTTGTTCACCGAGTCAGCACCCGTGATCCGGTACACGAAGGTTTCGGTGTAGCCCGGGGTACCCGCTGTCGAGGACGGAGTGAAAGTCACGCTGGCGTCCGCAGCCGGACCGGCAGCACCCGGAACGGCGCTGCCGCCGTGGTCGGGTGCCGTCGTGATCGTGACCGTCACCGGATCGGTGAAGCCGATGTCGTTGGCACCGACGTTGATCGTGACCGCCTTGTTACGGGTGGTGGTCGCCGTATCAGGGTTGGCGCCCACTTCCAGGATGGCGACCGTCACCGTGGCGGTGCTGGAACCGCTGCTGCCGGCAACCGTGTACTTGAAGCTGTCCGTACCAGTGGCACCACTGTTGGAGGTGTACTGGACCTTGATGCCTGCCGGTGCGCCGGGGTTGGCGCCGGTGACCGTCGCCGTACCCTTCTGCGGGGCATCGGCACCCGAGCCGATCGTCACGGTGACCGAGCTGTCGAGGCTGGTGTCGTTCGCCAGCACGTCGAGGGATGTTGGCAGCTCCGACGGCACACTGAAGCCCGCCCCGCTGTCGTCATTCGCCTTCGGTGGCGCCTTCTCGAACGTCAGGTAGGCCGTGTTGGCGAGGGTAATCGCGATGCCGTTGGAAATGATCAGCTGGCCACCGGTGCCGAGATCGTCCTGCACCACCGTCCACAGGTTGAAGGCGCCGTCGCCCGCGTCGCAGCCACCGCCACCGGCGGTGTCGGCGAGCGTGCGGACGGGGCCGGTGCTCACATCGTCACCACTGATGGTGCGCTGTACGCAGTTGGCATCGCCACCAACATCGTAGGCCGCACTGCTGTTCAGGATGCCGTCATCACCCAGGTTCAGGTTGAGGCAACCGTTGGCACCCACGCTGCCAAGGAAGTTACCTTCCGCGCAGGCGTAGTTACTGGCCGTGGTGGTCTGGCTCACGGTATTGACGGTCAGGTTGCTGACCCTGTCGCCGATCACCATCGAGGCCACGGCCGAACCGCTGCTGCCGATGGTCGAGGCGGCGTTGAAAGTGCCCGTCATCGACAGCACGCCCGTCACCGGGTTCCAGTCCCACACCGCCGTGGAGGGTGTGATGCCCGCGGCGGCGAGGTTCGGGTTGCCAGGATTGATGCAAGGCGTGCTCGCCGTATAGGTGGTGCAGCCATCCCACTTCAGCGTGCTGAGCGTGGCGCCGCTGCGCTGGTTGTAGGCCACGAGCTTGACCGGCACGGCCCAGGCGGCCGTATCCACGAGCGCCAGCACTGCCAGCGCACCCAGGGAAATGATTGTCTTTCTCACGAAACTACCCTCGACAAATATCTGTTGATGGCCCGGCGCGTCAGTTCGCGCTGCTGCCGAAGTGGTACTCGACGCCGATGTTCACCGAGCTGAGGTCGCCCACGTCGGCATCGAACCAGTCGATATCCAGGCGCAAGGCGACGTTGTCGGCAATCTTCAGCAATGCGCCGGCGCCACCCACCAGACCCCGTTCCGAGGAGGTGGCGAGGTTGCTGCCGTTGAGCACCAGCTCGTCATCGAAGTTGTAGTAGCCGGCCTTCACGTAGGCCTGGAAGTCTTCGATGGTGGTCGGGATATACACCAGACCCTGCACCGACCAGCCGTCGAAGGAGAGCTTGATCTGCCCCCTGCCGAGGTCGTTGTTGATCTTGTCCTTGAAGTTCTGGGTGTAATGGTAGGCCCCCTCGACGGCGAACCAGCTGTTGAGCGGGTACTGGCCATAGGCCTTGAAACCGACCGCGTTGTCGTCGATGAAGTTGTGCGGCAGCGCGCCGGAAGGCGACTCATCGCCCTTGAAGCTGCCGAAGGCGGCAGCGATGCCGATGCGCGGCTGCAGCACGTTGTCGGCCGCCTGGGCCGAAAGGCCCATGCCCGCCAGCGCGAGCAAACCCAACAGTGCGGATCGATTCATTGCGAAAGTCTCCTCGAAGTCAATGGAACCCGGGCCAGCCGTCGCGGCGCGCTTCGTCGCGTCAGCAGGCCAAATCAGACATGAAGATGGAGCGCCAGGAGGAGGGCAACGGACGGGTGCGCGCAAAGCCGGGCTTGAACCCGAGGCCGCGTGGTCCGCTCATTGGATACTCCCCCTTCGACCGGCAGGCTCTCCCGGGAAAACTGTGCCTTTCCCCGCTGCCTGCTCTGGGTCGCCTGTTGACGTCCTGCCTGTATCGCGCCCGTGGCCCGGGATCACAACTCCCGCCCCCCACCGGCACGACCTGTGAAACTTACTCCACGCACGCACCAGGGCGCAAGCTGCGGCAGCTTGCCGCTGTGGCGGAGAGGCAGAGGCCGCGCAGGCCGCAAAAGCGCCCCTGTCGGCTGCGCGCGACAGAGTTAAGGTGCCGGTACTTCGGTTTCGGAAACGTGGAAACAGGGCCGCACCCGGGGTCGGAGCTGGGGTCGGGAAGGTGCCGGTGTTACAGCGGGAAGGTGCCGGTGTTACGGTATTTGAGCACATCGGGAAGGTGCC
>CAZQGA010000152.1:0-6091 GCA_964592735.1 uncultured Chromatiaceae bacterium
CTTGCCTGCCCCTCGTGCAGCAACTCCTTCCACGTCCGGTAAACGGATGGATCGTGGTAGCTCATGACCAGCACGCCGAGTCCCGGATGCTGGCCGAGTACCCGTGGGACGCAGCCCGGATGCGCATCGTTGGCGAGTTTCATCCAGCGCGCCTCATAGAGATTGCGTTCCACTGGAGCACGCCAGTCCGCGGCGACACGCAGCTTTGGCAGCGCCCGTTTGGCACATACCGGCCCCTGTCTGGTATCGATCCGCCAGATATCCGAGGAAACGCCTCCCGTCAGCGGCACTCCCGTCAGTGGCCCGGCACCCGCGAGGCCCATCTCGCGCAGGGCCTGCACGAATTCATCGGGAACGACAGGCGCATCAGCGACGGTCATGAATCCACTTTGCCCTGGCGATCACGCTTGTACTGCGTGGCCGGGGCTGCCGTCCCTGCTCCGGCAACATGACTCTTGCGCAATTCACGCTTGAGGATCTTGCCGTTCGGGTTACGGGGCAGGGTCTCGACGATGCAGACCTCCCGGATGCGCTGCCACTTGCCGACGCGCTGGTTGGTCCACTCGCAGATCGCGTGGGCCGTATCTGCGCCTGCGCCGCCGGGGCGCAACACGACGATGGCGATGGGGGTTTCACCCCAGCGTTCGTCGGGCACGCCGATCACGCCGACCTCGGCCACCTGCGGGTGCCCGGTCATCACCGCCTCGATGTCGGTCGGATAGATGTTCTGGCCGCCGGAGAGGATCATGTCCTTCTTGCGGTCGATGATGTAGAGGTAGCCATCCTGGTCGGTGCGCCCGACGTCACCTGTCCGCAGCCACTGGACCCCGTGGTCATCGATAAACGTGGCTTCGCGTGTCGCATCGGGCCGGTTATGGTACCCAACCATCCAGTGCACGCTGCGCACGCAGATCTCCCCGGCCCCGCCCCAGGCAACTTCCTCATCCGCGTCGTCGAGCAGGATGTAGTCATTGCCGCGCACCGGCTTGCCCACCGAGGCCAGCCGGCCCTCCGCCTCCTCGGGCTGCAGCGTGGTCATGAAACCCTCGGTCAGGCCGTAGAGCTCGATCACCGCGCAGGAGAAATTTTCCATCACCCGGCGCTTGAGTCCCTCGAAGAGCGGCGCACCACCTGAGAGCACCGCCTGCACGGATTTCACCGCCTCCGGCCGGAAGTTGGGTGCATCGAGGATGCGCTGGAACATGATCGGCACCATCATCGCGTGGGTGACACGGTAGCGCTCGACATCCTCGATCCACGCCTCAGGCGTGAACTGGCGACGGATGATGCAGGTGGCACCGACGATCAGCGAGCACAACAGGGTGCCCCAGGCGGTGTTCGAAAACAGCCCGATGGGGCAGATCGATACCGCCCCATAGTGGTAGCGGTGCGCAAGGGCGAGCTCGTAGATCGACTGGATCCGGCGCCGGTGCAGGTGCTTGATGCCCTTGGGCAGTGCCGTCGTCCCCGAGCTGTAGATAATGTTGCAGGGATCCTCGTCACCGATCGTGACCTGTGGGCGCCCGGTACTCTGCACGCTGCGCCAGCGGACGTAAGCACCATCTGCGCCATCGTGCACGATGACGCCCCCGGGCAGCAGTGAGGCGACCTTGCCCAGCCTTGCTGCGAGGCGGCCCTGCTGCGCCGGACTGCAGAACAGGACCCGCACCGATGCATCCTCCAGCATCCGCAGCAGGCCGTCATCTGTCACCGCCAGGTTCAGCGGCACGGTCACGGCGCCCGCTGCCCAGATCCCGTACAGCATCTCCAGGTACTCGACGCAATTCTCGAGCAGGATGGCGACCGAATCACCCCGGCCGACCCCCATCGCCCGCAAGCCATTGGCCACGGCATTCACACGGCGGTCGAGTTCCCCCCAGGTCAGTGTCTGCTGCTCGTCGATCAGCGCGGGCTTGTCCGGATACCAGCGCGCGTGCAGGCGCGTGAAATCGGGCAGCAGGGGCCCGGCGAACTCGAACTGCGGCTGCGCCGCGACCTGTACCGTGGTGTCATCCGGCGTCTTCATGACCGCTCCGTCTGTCAGCTTGTCTTCGAAAAATCCGGGCGGCGTTTCTCGAGGAAGGCCTGGACCGCCTCCTTCCCCTCCGCAGAGCCGAGGCCCAGGAAGACGCCGCGTTCTTCCTCCCGGATCCGCTGCAGCAGCTCCGCTGAATCGCCTTTCATCAGCCGCTTCGCCCGCCGCATCGCCTGCGGCGGCTTGGCGGCCAGTTCAGCGGCGACCTCGAGGACCGTCTGGTCGGCTGCACCGGGTTCTGCAAGACGGGACACGAGACCCAGGCGGTGGGCCTCGACACCGTCGATGGATCCTGCGCGCAGCACGAGATCCGCGGCACGTGTGTAGCCCAGCAGCCGCACCAGCAGCAATGACGAGCCTGCCTCGGGGACGAGCGCCAGATTCAGGAATGGAAAGACGATCCGGGCACTCCGGCTCGCCACCACGGAGTCGAGATGCAGGAGCATCGTGGCGCCGATGCCAGCGGCCACGCCCTCCACCGCAGCCACGATCGGCACGCTGGCGTTGACCAGCGCCTCGACGAAGCGCATGACCGGATTAGGTCCCTGTGGCCCGGATCCCGCATCGGGAAAAGCCCCCACGTCGTTGCCGGAGCAGAAATTGCCGCCCGCACCGCCGAATACCACAACACGTACTCCGGGGTCGGCCTCGGCACGCTCGAGCGCCTCGCTCATCACATCGTACATGGGCAGGGTCAGCGCATTTTTTTTCGCTGGCCGGTCCATGCGGATCTGCAGGATGTGCTGGTCAAAATGGGTCGTGATGCCGGTCATGCCGGTCCTCCCGGTGCAGGTTCGGTACCGCCCGCCGCATAACGCCTTCGCAGGGTCACACGGTCGAGTTTGCCGGTAACACCCACCGGCAGCTGTTCGTGGAATACATAGGTCTTTGGCTGCTTGAACGACGCCAGCCGCTCGCGGCAGTGCTCGCGCAGGTCTGCTTCCGACGCGCCGGATGCGACGACGTGCGCCTCGATCCGCTGGCCCCACTTCGCGTCCGGGACGCCGATGACCGCGACCTGCGAAACACCAGGGTGCGACATGAGGCAGATCTCGACTTCCTCACCCTGGACCTTGATGCCGCCGCTGTTGATCGTATTGTCGGTGCGCCCCTCGACGTGCAGGTAGCCGTCGGCGTCGAGGTGGCCGAGATCACCCGAACGCCACCAGCCATCGATGAAGCGCCTCGCCGTCAGCTCCGGATTGTCGAGATAGCCGAGCGCCACCGTCGGGCCCCGCAGGAGGATCTCGCCCGTCTGCCCCACCGGTATCAGGGCATCGATGCCACCCTCGGGATCGACGATGCGCAGATCGGCGCCCGGCACCGGTTTGCCGGCGCAGACCGCCTTGCCGTGAAGCGTCTGGTCGCGCAGTTCCCAGTACGTCGCCGCGCCTGGCGCGGATTCCGACGCCAGGTACAGGCAGCGGATATCCGTGTCCGCCCAGGAGCGCACACGCTCGATGTCCGCTGCCGAAGGCGGCTCGCCCGCGCAAAGAATCATGCGCAGCGAACCCAGGTCGTAGCGGCGGGTGATCGCCGGTTCCAGCATGCGGATCATCGTCGGCACGGGCCCGGCCATCGTGGCCTTCTCACGCTCGATCGCGGCACAAAAGGATTCCGGCGTGAAGCCTTCCAGGAGCACCAGGCTGCCGCCCGCGTACAGGATGGAAACCGTGGAGAACGGCCAGGCCGCAAACGCAGTTCCCACCATGACCAGCAGGCGCGTGCTGCGGGACACATCGCCGAACAGGGCTGGCACCGCCTCCATCCAGCGCACGAAATTCCCGTTGCTGTGGACGATGCCCTTGGGCGTGCCCGTCGAACCGGACGACAGGATGATGATGGCCGGATCATCGGCCGCAGGGCTGGCCTCGGGTTCCCCGGCTGGATGGCGGGCCAGAGCATCCGCGTACGCAAGATCCGCGCCCGGCGGCGGCACATCGCCCAGCGAAAACACCAGCAGCTTTTCGGGCAGGCCTGTAACCGCTTCAGCGACCAGGGCGCAGGCGCTGTCGGCACAGATCACCGCCCGTGCGCCAATGGCGCGCAGCGTACGCTGGACGAAGCTGGCGGGCTCGCGGGAATTGATGTTGCAGGTGACACAGCCGAGCTTCTGGGCGGCAAAAAAGGCTACGTAGAAGCGTGCTGTCGGCGGACCGAGCAAAGCGACCGCATCGCCCTGCCGGATGCCGGCCTGCTGCAGCGCATGGGCAACCGCACGCGCCTCGCGGTTCAGCCGTTCGCCGGTGTAGCGTTCATGGCCGTCGATGAGCAGTTCCGCCGTCGCATGCCAGCGGCAGAGCAGGTCGATGGCTTCGCGCATCGTGCTGGCGGCACTGGATCCCATCACTCAGCCCCCTATGCGGACCACGGCCTTGCCGATGACCGACCGGGCCGCCACCGCGGCCAGGGCATCGATGGCCTCATGCAGATCGAAGACACGGTCGATACGCGGACGCACGGCACCGCGGGCGTAAAGCATCATGAGTTCCTCGAAATTGCGATCCACCGCAGCGCGTTCATGCACGAAGAACTGCTGGTAGTTGACGCCGATGACCGCATTTTCCTTGAGGAGCGCGAGATTGGTTGCGTACTGGCCGATCTGGCCGCTGGCGAAGCCGACGATGAGGATGCGCCCATTGCGCCGGGCCGTGCGGCATGCCTGGCCGAAGAGTTCACCGCCCACCGGATCGAAGACTACGTCGACTCCGGCACCACCAGTCAGGCCGCGTACCGCCTCGCGCAGGTCTTCGCGGCCGTAGTCGATGATTTCAGCGAAGCCATCCGCCCGCAGCGCATCGGCCTTGGCGACAGAACCCACGGCGCCGATGACACGCGCGCCCATGGCCCGGCCGATCTGCATGGCGGCCATGCCGACGCCACCGCTTGCGCCCAGCACGAGGAGGGTCTCGCCGCTCTGGAGCGTGCCGCGCTGGCGCAGTGCGTGATAGGCCGTCGTATGCCCGCCCTGGAAGACCGCCGCCGTGAGCATATCCATCGGATCAGGGACCACGACGATGGCCTGCGCTGGCGCCAGGACTTCCTCGGCGAGTCCGCCCCAGAAAATGGTGGCCATCACCCGCTGCCCGATGGAGAGTCCCTGCACCCCGGCGCCGATCGCGCTGATGGTGCCCGCCACCTCGCCACCGGGAAAAAACGGCAGCGGCGGGCGCACCTGGTACTTGCCCTGCACGAGCAGGATGTCGGGGAAGTTGATGCCGCAGGCGGCAACCCGGATGCGCACCTGGCCTGCACCGGCTGCCGGCACCGCCACCTCCTCGAGTCGCAGATCCTCGAGCGGGCCGAAGACGGCACAGACAACAGCTTTCATCCGGATGACCCCCGAAACCTTCCCTGGACTGAAGAAAAAAGGGCGGGCATCACGCCCGCCCTCACAAAGCTCATGATCGCTGCAGTACCCTCTAGCGGAATTTCCAGGTGCCCTGCAGGAACACATAGCGCGGCGTGTCAATCGACGCCGCGTGATATCTGCCAACCTGGAAGTTGTGCTGCATCGTCAGCTCGTCGGTGATGTTGCGGCCGATGAGCGCGATCTCCCAGCCATCATCCGCTCCGGCCACAGCCGCACGCAGGTCGATCTTGGTGAAGCTGTCCTGCCGGTAGAGCGGTGACAGGTTCTGGCTGATGTCAAATTCGCCGGAATACGATGCAACACCATTGAGCCGCAGCCGTGTTCCCGCCGTCAGCGGACTGTCCCAGTCCAGGGAGAAGCTGCCCTCGAACTTCGGTGCCCGCTCGAGGTGCGTTCCCGACAGATCGCCGTGGCCATTGGTACAAGCCGGATCCGCCAGGGTGCCATCCTTTGCAATGATCTTGCAGAAGGTATCCGTGTACTTGTCGTAGGTGGCATTGAGCCAGGCCGCAGTCACACCGACGGTGAGGTAGTCCATCGCCCGCCACTGCAAATCCGTCTCGACGCCCTTGCTGGTCGCTTTCGCCGCATTCTTGGTGATGAAGCGCGTACCGTCGTACTGGGAACTCTGCAGGTCATCGAACTGCGTATAGAAGTAATCGACGTTCCACCGGAGTGCGCCA
>CAZQGA010000153.1:0-6022 GCA_964592735.1 uncultured Chromatiaceae bacterium
CCGCTGTCCTGCTTGGGTTCTATGGAGCCCCAAGGGTGCCGGGTCAGAAATATAACACCATTGCCTCACAGGCGTCTGCGCCGCCGTACCCGGCGTACAGGCGCCTGCCCTCCCCGGCAAATCAGAGTATTGGAAGGATGAATTAAGACCCGATTAAGGACGCGCCCGCACGAAGGCGGGCGCGTGGTGGGTGTTCCTGCAGGAGCACCGCTCGCCAGACCGGGACCAGGCCCGGCCGCACTGGAGGGTTACCGGGCAGCGGTACGGCGACGGGCGCGGGAGATAACGCCGGCGGCACCCGCAAGAAACCGCCAGGCCGTACCGGGCAGCGGGACAGCGGTACTACCCGCGAAGACGCCACTGGTGATGCAGTCCTCAGCCCATTTGCCGTCCCAGTGCTTGTGCATGCCGTGGCGCAAATCCTGCTTCCAGGACGTCGCCCAGAGATCGCGGCCGTGCCTGCCATCGTTGCCAGCACCAGCCGACTGGATGGCGAAGGCCTGCACCTTGCCACCCTTGTCGTTACAGCCACCTCCGCCGTTGGAATCGGAATCTTCGCAATATTCGAAGCCACCGACTTTGGCAGCGAAGAACTGATGGTCGCCGGGCGCATTGCCGGTGGAGAAGATGGCGTAGTCCTCGGGTCGGTCACCGTCGATACCGGTGATGGAGAAGGTGAGCGTCGGTACCGCTACTTTGCCCTTCCAAGCCTGCAGCCGGATGTCGAATCGGCCGAAGCCGTCCATCTTCACGCTGTCGCTGGCGAACCAGCCGGTGGGCAACCCGCTGATGTTCATGGCCTCGGCGCTGCCGCCGGGCACTACGTTCAGGGCGAAGGACCGGATGCCGAACTTGCTGGTTGCAATGTCGCTCAACGGGCTGAGCACCTGGACGGTGAAATCAATGGCACCGCCGGCACCATCGGCGATGTCCACCTGCAGGTAGTTGGCACCGTCCGGCAATGCATTCGACTGGTCGAGATAGTAGGAAACGGAAGCGGCCTGGGCCGGGAGCACCAGCGCACCGAGGAGCGCAGCTGCCGCAGCCAGCTTGAGAGAACCCATCGCGTTCATTCCTCCCCCTTTGCCAGCAGCCCGTGCCACCCGGGGTGGCAGAAACCTGACTGCCTGGATCTGCATGCCCGGAAGCAGGACGCCTGCCCGTGCATTGTTGTTTCTTGACTTGTTGCCAAGCTAGCAAACTTAAGCTGCCGCCAGCAAGCCGGATTCAACATAACCACACGGCCAGTAAAGCTAGCAGTCCGTTGCTTGGGGACGACGGCGAGATATCCCAGGAATAATACCCGGCAAGCCTTTGTTTATACGATATTCTGCGCTTCGAAGCTGAGCTGCCTGCCCGGCATCCAGACGGACTTTGGTCCCAAACGCCATGAGCCACAGGCAGAGCACATGATCATAGAGCGCACGGCTGGCGCGCAGCCGGTGCCAGGGCACCTGCAGCAGCCCGCCGAAATAGGCGGCCGCGAAGCGGGCCACAGCTGCTTCCGGCAGGACATGGTGCTGGGCCACCACAGCCAGGTCGAAGAGCGGGTCGCCGCGGGCAGCGTATTCCCAATCGATCAGGACTGGCCGGCGCAGCCCGATGACATTCGCCGGGATAGGGTCGTTGTGGCAGAGCGTGGCCGGACCCTGCCCTGTCTGCTCCATGAGCGGGCCGGCGGACTGCAGCAGCCTGCGTGCCTGGGGCGTGTCGATACACCGCGCGTAAGCCCGCAGCCGCCGCTCGAGGTCGAGCCGCCGGCCGGGCAGCCGCGCCTCATGCAGGCGCCGGAGCAGCCCGGCGAGCGCTTCCAGGCGGCCCGGCACAGCAAGATCTGCGCCGGCCCAGGCTTGCCCAGGAGCGTAGCGAGTCACCAGTACAGCGGGTGGGCCGGGCCGGAGCAGCACGGGCTCAGGCGCCAGGCCCGCGGCTGCCGCCGCCCGCCAGGCCGTAAACTCAGCCTGGCGATCCGGGACGAAGCGCGCGGCCAGCGGTTCGTCGATACGCAGCACGAAGCGCTCGGCGCCACGCGCCAGCAACCAGCTGCTTTTCACAGGGCCGACGTGCAGCCGGCGCAGGATCCGTGCGCCCCGGAGCCGTGTTCCAGCACGGCGCAGCGCTGCCTCGGGCGTCATGCGGGACGTACGACGAGATCGCGCCGCCAGGCGGCGTAGCCGTGCACGATGAGCACGAGATAGCAGGCAAACAGGGCGGCGGTCAGCCACAGCCCCCGGTACGCATAGATCACGATCGAGGCGCTGTCGATCACGAACCACCAGAGCCAGTTCTCGAGAAGCTTCCTCGCCACCATCCAGGTGGTGAGCACTGAAGCCCAGGCCACCAGGGCATCCGCATAAGGCAGCGCCGCCGGTGTGAAGGCCGCGAGCAGCGCACCGTTGGCGAGGCCGAGCACGAAGACCACACCGAGCGCCTGCACGTGCCGCCGCAGCGGCCAGCGTGTCACCGGCAACGGCGTCTGCGGCCTTGCCCAGTACAGCCAGCCGTAAATGGCCAGGCCAGCATAAAAAAGCTGCAACACCGCCTCGGTGTAGAGCGCCGCCCGGGACAGCAGCACGAAGTAGATCAGGGTACTTGCGAGGCCCGCCGGCCAGCACCAGACGCTCTGGCGGATGGCGAGCAGCAGGTAGGCGATGGCGAGCACGACGGCGATCGCCTCCCAGGGCCAGAGGGCGGCGATCTCCATGGCAATTGCTGCCGCGATATCCGGGGCAAGTGTCGTCATGCAGGCTGCCTGCTCAGCCGCGGGCAGCCTCGATACCCGGCGGTGAGGCGATCGGCAAATCCGCATTGACGTATTTGATGACGAAGACCAGCGCACCGGGGCTTGCCATGCTCTGCTCCATGCAGCGGCTGATTGCGCCGGTGACAGCAGCGAACTCCCCGCGCAGCTGCGTACTCAGCTGGTTGCTGACGACCTCGACGCCGGGCTCGCGCCGCAGGCGGTGGATGAAGTCCGAAATGCCGGTGACGAAGTGCTCGTTGAGCGGATAGAGGCTGATTTCAGCGGTGATGCGCATGGCGTCTCTCCTTACAGGTGCCACACAAGGCTCAGGCCCAGCTGGCGCGGATCGCCCAGCCGGAGGTAGCGTTTCGCCGGGAAGTCCGGCGGCTCGTTGCCAAAGAAAAACCCGCGTGTGGCATAAGTTTCATCAAACAGGTTACGCACCCAGAGCGCGGCTTCCCAGCGGCCCCAGCGTCGCCCGGCACGCAGGTTGGCGAGCTGCGCGGAACGCGCCTTGCGGTCCGCACCGGTGCTCGCGTCGTAATCGAAATAAAAGCCGGCACGGCCGTTGAAGTCGAGGTCGGCGAACCAGCCTGCCCCGCCCTGCCAGCCCGCACCTGCGGACCAGCTCAGCGGCGGCGCGTGCGGGAAGTCGTGGCCGTTGAATGCGGGCAGCGTGGCGAAGCGACGCAGCTCCGTGTCGAGCAGACCGAGCCCGGCACGCAGGGTCAGCGTCCCCGTTGCGTGCCAGCCGAACTCTGCTTCCAGACCCCGGCTGCGCGCCGCTTCCGCGTTGGCGGTGAGGAACACGAAGGTGTTCGGGTCGCCCGCCGCCAGTTGCACCGGCACGCGCACCTGCATGTCGTTGCGCTCCTGCCAGAAGAAACCGAGATTCAGCCAACCCCGGTGGTTGCCGAAGCGGGCGCCTGCCTCGTAGTTCCACTGTGATTCTGACCCGAACTGGATCTGTTCCGGGGAGACATTAAGATCCGGCTGGCTCAAATCGGCGCGTGCGAGACTGGGGTTGAAACCGCCCGCCTTGTAGCCGCGGGCGAGGCGGGCGTAGAGCGTCACCACCGGGCCAAGGTCGCGAGTGAGCGTGAGCTCGCCGCCCCAGAGGTGGTCCGTCGGCGCAAAGTGGTTGCTTGCGCTGGCAGCCCAGGCACGGTCGTCGAGCCGGTCATCGTAGCGGGCGCTGCGCCGCTCACTGCGCAGCCCCAGGGCAAGGCGTGTGGCGGGATCGAGCGCCAGGGACAGCTCGCCGAACAGTGCAAGGCTGGTGGCGCGATAGTCGCTCGTGATATCGCGATCGGTGGCATAAGGGGCGCAGTAACCGTCGGGGTCACCGGGCGGACAGGCACCATCGTCGAGGTCGAGCAGGCCGCGATCGGCGACGAGATGATCTTCGGTGAGCCGTTGTGCCCAGGTGCCGACCACCCAGTCAGCGCGGCCGAGCAGCCGGCCAGCGGGCCGCGAAAGCAGGCGCAGTTCCTGGGTGAGCGTGCGTCGTTCGCGTTCGATGGACTGCGTGAAGCTGTAGGTGTGCGGCGCCCAGGACGCCGGATTGCCCCAGTCGGCATCGAAACCGAAGAGGCTCGTGGAGTCGACGAGGCTGGTGATCGCGACGAGGCTCACTGCGTCGCTGGCATCACCACTGACGCGAGCCGACGCGGCACGACTGCGTTGCCTGTCGCGGCCCGGTTCGTCGGACTGCGTGGTGAAGCTGTTGTCGAGGCTCCAGTCGTCATAGCCGTCGTCGATGTCGGCGTAAAAGCCGGTGAGATCGACCTTCCAGCCGACAGCCGGCTGCCAGCGCAGCTTCGCGCGCGCGGTCAGCTCGTCCCGGGCAGCCGTGTCGCCACGGCGCAGGTACGCGTTGCGCCGGAAGCCGTCGCTGCGGAACTGCTGCACGGCGAGGCGGTAGGCCAGTTGCTCCCCGAGCCCGGGTATCGGACCACCGCCGGCGGCACCGACACCCCAGGTACCGTCGCTGCCAGCACCGGTTTCCACGCGCAAATCCGGCGCTGCCGTGGGCGCGGTCGAGGTCAGGTAGATCAGGCCGGCGAGCGCGTTGGCGCCATAGCGCGTACCCTGCGGGCCGCGCAACACCTCGACGCGCGCCGTGTCGAAGATTGTGGCAACGCCACCCATGCCGGAGAAATCAATGTCGTCGATGACGAAACCGACGGAGGGATTGGGTGCACCTTCGTACTGCTCTATCTCGCCGCTGCCGCGTACCTGGAAGTAGCGGGCACGCGCGCCCTCGCCCGAGAAACCAAGATTGGGCACGGTCTGCGCCAGCTCCTCGAAGTGCTGGATCGCACGCTCGTGGATCGCAGCCTCATCGATGACGGTGACACTCGCCGGCACCGTGCGCAGCGCCTCTTCCGCCCGCAAGCGTGCGGTGACGACGATCTCATCGATACCCCCATCCACCCCGCCCGCCAGCGCTGTCCCTGCAAACAACAGAGCCAGCACCGGTGCCGCTGTTACGGCAGGGCGATGATCGCCAGGAGAAATGAGGGGAAAGCCAGGCATTGTCCTGTTCCTACGCCGGTGCTAACCGGATCAGGTTCAAAGGGTCCCCGCCTTCGCGGGTCTCAGGCTCCTGCGAGCCGCCCCTCGGATGCCCGCATGTTAGCAGGAAAGGCGCCGGCACTTCGATTTCGGAAACTCCTGCGGCCCGCCGGATGTCAGCGTTGCGGCCATGCGTTTCCGAAACCGAAGTACCGGCACCGATGGGTATTGGTAAACTGTCGCCATTCCCCCATCCCGACCACGACAGGAACCCGGCCATGCCGCAGACCGCCGATTACAAAGCCATCGATGCCGTCGTCAATATCTGGACTGAAGAGGCGCTCTCCAAGCGCCCCGGCTGGGGCACGGACTTCTTCTCCGGGAAGATGAACGCCGACAAGAACCTGATCGGCAACGCGCTCAGCCTCGAGGCGATGATCGACCAGCTCGATGAGGCCAACATCGAGATTGCCTTCCTGATTGCTGCCCGTTCAGGCCGGCCAGGCCTGCCGGGCTGCTACCACATGCCCTACGACGTTGTCGCCCGCGCTGTGGCGAAGTACCCAAAGCGGTTCCGCGCGCTGGCCGGCATCGACCCGTACACCGGCATGAAGGGCGTGAAGGAATTCGAATCCGCGGTGAAGAACGACGGCTTCATCGGCGCGCACCTCTACCCGCACTGGTTCGAGCTCGCGCCCGATCATCGCAAGTACTATCCGTTCTACGCCAAGTGCTGCGAGCTCGACGTGCCGATCCAGATGC
>CAZQGA010000154.1:0-6015 GCA_964592735.1 uncultured Chromatiaceae bacterium
CCCAGACGTAACATTTTGATTTTGAAGGGTAATATCGCAAAGCGCCAGTCGATGCCCATCCGTCGCCACGGCCCGCAAACGCTGCTTGGTCGTCTCGAGCATCAGGCCATTGAGGTAATAGCGGACATCCTGTTGGGCCATCGAAAACTGGGTCTTGTCGAGCAGGCGTGCCAATTCCTTCTGGGCGAGCGTCAGCCGGCTCGTCGCCTCGACCTTGTCGACAAGCGGAAAATCCGTCGCTGGCAGCGTCGAGAGGACGAAGCGGCTCCTGCCCGCCTTGATCACCAGCCGGTCACCCTCCAGATGCAGGTCCACCTTGACGCCTTCGGGCAGTGCTCTGGCGATATCGAGGATCTTGCGCCCAGGAACCGTGATCTCTCCCGGTACGGCGACCTTCCCAACTTCCGCTTCAGCGACGAGTTCGACTTCCAGATCCGTCGCCGTGACCGTGAGCCCCTGGTTCGCTACCAGCAATACGTTGGCGAGAATCGGCATCGTCTGCTTTCTCTCCACGACGCCAATCACCGACTGCAGGGATTTCAACAAAGCATCGCGCGAAATAGACAGCTTCATGAGCAGCCCCGAATTAAATTAGATTTTCTGAATATCTGAATACATTGGTTACAACAATTATGCCCGACAGTGCGGTGGACAAAACGCACAACTCCAGTGAATCCCGTCGTTTGCGACACCCAATCGCCTGTATAAGCAGGCGGTCATTCTGCGGGTGCATTGTGCGTAAGCTGTTGGCCGATTCGCCAGCAAAAAATATCCACCGTCATCCCACAGCTTGCTCCTGCCCGCATCGACAGCTTTTGCCAGGGCATCAGCCGGTCAGCGTACGCAGCAGGTTCTGGTAATCCTCGCAAACCCGGATATCGGATTCACGCAGCGCCTGGATACGTCGGCAGGCATGCAGCACGGTCGTGTGATCGCGACCACCAAAGGCATCACCAATCTCCGGCAGGCTGTGCCGCGTCAGCTCCTTCGCCAGGCTCATCGCAATCTGCCGCGGACGTGCGACGGACCGGCTGCGACGATGCGACAGTACATCGGCAACCCGGATCTTGAAGTATTCCGCAACCGTCTTCTGGATGTTCTCGATGGTCACGAGGCGCTCCTGCAGGGCGAGCAGGTCGCGCAATGCCTCCCGGGCGAACTCCAGGTTGATGGGCCGGCCGGTGAAGGCGGAGTTGGCGATCACGCGGCGCAGCGCCCCTTCGAGCTCGCGCACGTTGGAACGGATCCGCTGGGCCATGAAGAAAGCGACTTCCTCCGGCAGCTCGATGCCCTCGGCCACGGCCTTGGTGATCAGGATCGCGGCGCTGGTTTCCATCTCCGGTGGCTCGACGGCTACGGTGAGACCCCAGCCGAAGCGTGACTTCAGGCGTTCCTCCAGCCCCGAGACCTCCTTCGGATAACGGTCGCAGGTCATCACGATCTGGCGCTGGCCTTCCAGCAAGGCATTGAAAGTATGGAAAAATTCTTCCTGAGAGTGATCCTTGCCGGCAAAAAACTGGATGTCGTCTATGAGAAGCGCATCGAGCGAGCGATACGCCTTCTTGAACTCGTTGATCGTGTTGTGTCGCAGCGCCGTCACCATATCCTGGACGAACTGCTCGGAGTGCACGTAGGCGACCTTGGCCGAGGGCCGCTCCGCGACGATGGCGTTGCCGATGCTCTGCATCAGGTGGGTCTTGCCCAGGCCGACGCCTCCGTAGATGAACAGCGGGTTGTAGGCGCTGCCCGGGTTGCGCGCCACCTGCAAGGCCGCCGCCCGGGCCAGCTGGTTGCTCTTGCCTTCGACGAAACGCCCAAAGGTGTAGCCCGGATTGAGCTTGCCCCCGAACGAGGTGGGCTTGGGCACCACAATGGCCTGCGGCGCGGCGCTGGCAACTGCTTCGGCGGTCGCCTCGCGGGTTCCCACCTGCAGGATCACCGGCAGTTCCGTCGGCGCGTCCCGGGCCACGACTTCACGGATGCGGTTGAGGCAACGGTCAGCTACCCAGTCCACGACGAAACGGTTGGGCGCAAGCAGCCGGAGACCGTCTGCGTCCTCGACGGCCTGCAGGGGCCGGATCCAGGTATTGAAGTCCGTTTCGGAAAGATCTGCCTGCAATTGCCGGAGGCAGCCGTTCCAGAGGGATGTCGACACTCGTTGACCCCTGGTGCGTCGTTCGTGTTGGTTCGCGAATGCGGCGAGGGGCGGCAAGTCTAGCGTCCGGCCACACACTTATCCACAGCAGGCATGTCAGGATTGACAGCGCGCAGCCGGCTGCGTAACCTTCCCGGCTCTTCTGAAGTCCCATCGCATTGTTTCCGAAGGTTTTTCGCAGCCATGAAGCGCACATACCAACCCAGCAAGATCAAGCGCAGCCGCACTCATGGATTTCGCGCCCGCATGGCCACCGTCGGTGGCCGCCTGGTGCTGAAGCGGCGGCGTGCCAAGGGCCGCGCCCGGCTGACGCCGTAGGATTGCCCGCGCAAGATCCGGGTGTGCCCACGCAAAGTCGGCCACACCGGTTCGCAGTTCGCCTCAGGCTGACGCGTGCGGCGGATTTTGAGGCGGTTTTCAAGCAAGGACGGCGTTCCGCCGATCAGTTGTTCACTGTGTTGTACCGCCCTTCTGCCCTCGATCACGCCCGCCTGGGCATGGCGACTCCAGCAAAGCACCTGCGCACGGCCGTGGCGCGCAACCGTATCCGACGCCTGATCCGCGAAAGCTTCCGCCAGAGCAACCTCACCATCCAGGGCGTTGATGTCGTCGTGCTCGCCAGGGCGGCAGCAGCGGCAGCCACCAACGCAGATATCAGCACCAGCCTTGCCAGCCATTGGCAGCGGGTGCAACGAGCCGGTACCGGACGGGCCTGAGCCATGAGCGACACGATGATGGAAAACATGCGTCTGGCGCTCTGGGTCGGCGCCGTGCTGCTGGTCTGGAGCTGCTACCAGGCCTGGCAACTGGACTACGCACCCCAGGCCGCGCCGACCACGACGGCGCAGCAACCTGCCCCCGCTACTGCACCCGCAGCGGCCAGCCTGCCCGCCATGCCGGGCGAAGAGCCCGCTGCCGCAGCTGCGCCAGCCGCCGCAGCCCCGCAGCCCGCCGCGGCCGCGGCTGCGGCAGGCGAACTCATCCACGTGCGCACCGACGTCCTCGACATCGAGATCGACACCCTGGGTGGCGAACTGCGCAGCGTGAAGCTGCCGATCTATCCGGTGCACAAGGACCAGCCGGATGTTCCGGTGCAGCTGCTGAACCCGGCACCCGACCAGTTGTTCGCCTTCCACACCGGCCTGCGCTCTGCCACCGGCGAGCCGGAAGCCAATCACCTTATGCTGATGCACGCCGGGCAGGCCAGTTACCAGCTCGCCGACGGCACCGATGAGCTCAACGTCACCCTGACCTGGGAAGCGCCGGGGCAGGTGAGCGTGGCGAAGACCTATCGCTTCCGCCGCGGCAGCTATGCCATCGGCCTGGATTACACGGTACACAACCTGGGCGCCGCGCCCTACAGCGTGGCGAGTTACCTGCAGATCCAGCGGCTGAACAATCCGCCGGAGCGCTCTTATTTCAACGTCGATTCCTACTCCTTCACCGGTCCGGTGGGTTACGACGGCAAGAAGTACACCAAGCTCGACGTCACGGAGATGACGGCTGAGCCCTTCCGGCAGAAGCTCGCGGGCGGGTGGATCGCTGCCATCCAGCACCACTTCCTGGCAGCCGCCGTGCCGCCGTCCGGGCAGGTGTACAGCTACGAGAGCACGGTCGCCAACAACACCTGGACCTTGAGCGCCATCGGGCCGGCAACCGTCGTCGCTCCGGGTGGCGACGCCCAGCTCAGCGCACAGCTCTTCGTCGGCCCGAAGCTGCAGGCGCAGCTCGCGCAGGTCGCCGATGGCCTGAAGCTCACCGTGGACTACGGCCGCCTGACGGTGCTTGCCCAGCCGCTCTTCTGGCTTCTCGAGCAGATGCACAAGCTGGTCGGCAACTGGGGCTGGGCCATCATCCTGGCCACGCTCCTTATCAAGCTCGCCTTCTACAAGCTCACCGAAACCAGCGGCCGTTCGATGGCGCGGATGCGCAAGCTGCAGCCGCGCATGCAGGCGATCCAGGAGCGCTACAAGGACGACCGCCAGAAGCTCAGCACCGAGCTCATGGAGCTCTACAAGCGGGAGAAGGTGAACCCCGCCGCCGGCTGCCTGCCGATGATCATCCAGATCCCGTTCTTCATCGCCTACTACTGGGTGCTGGTCGAGAGCGTGGAAATGCGCCAGGCGCCATTCATGTTCTGGATCACCGACCTGTCCGTGCGCGACCCCTTCTTCATCCTGCCGCTGCTGATGGCGGTCGCCATGTTTCTGCAGACCTCGCTCAACCCGGCGCCGCCCGACCCGATGCAGGCGCGTCTGATGAAGCTGATGCCGGTGATGATGGCCGGCATGTTCGCCTTCTTCCCGGCCGGCCTGGTCCTCTACTGGCTGACCAACTCGGTGTTGTCGATCCTGCAGCAGTGGCGCATCAACAAGGTCGTCGCTGCTGACTGAGCGGGTACCCCACACGCCTACGGACGTCACCGCAGGAGACCCGGCCGCCGCCATGACCGCTCCTGACACCATCGTCGCACGCGCGACGCCGCCCGGCCGCGGCGGCATCGCCGTGATCCGCGTCTCGGGGCGCGCCGTGCCCGAACTCGCGCGTCTGCTGCTCGGGGCCGTGCCGCGTCCACGCTACGCGACGCTCGCCGGTTTCCGCGATGCCGGCGGCGAGGCGCTCGACCTCGGCCTCGCGCTCTACTTCCCGGCGCCGCATTCCTTCACCGGCGAGGACGTACTCGAACTCCACGCCCACGGCGGCGCCGTGCTGGCTGATCTCCTCATCGAGCGCGTCGTCGCCCTCGGCGCGCGGCTCGCCCGGCCCGGTGAATTCACCGAGCGCGCCTTCCTCAACGACAAACTCGACCTCACGCAGGCCGAAGCCATCGCCGACCTCATCGATGCGGACTCCCGCGCTGCCGCCCGCGCCGCGCAGCGCTCGCTGCGCGGGGACTTCTCCGCCGCCGTGCTCGCGCTGAACGAGGAGGTGACGGAGCTGCGCAGCTGGGTCGAGGCCGCCATCGACTTTCCCGACGAGGACATCGATTTCCTCGACGACGAGCAGCTCGCCCGGCGCATCGACGGCGTCGGTGCAGCGTTCCGGCGCCTCGAAGAAGCCACACGCCAGGGCTGCCTGCTCCGCGAGGGGCTGCGCGTCGTCATCGCCGGGCGGCCGAACGCCGGCAAGTCGAGCCTGCTCAACGCGCTCGCCGGCCACGCCGCCGCCATCGTCACGCCGGTGCCCGGCACCACGCGCGATGTCATCCGCGAGCAGCTCGACATCGACGGCCTGCCGATCCACGTCATCGACACCGCGGGGCTGCGCCCGACCACCGACATCGTCGAGGCCGAAGGCGTCCACCGCACCCGCGCCGAACTCGCGCAGGCCGATCACGCGCTCGTCGTCGTCGACGCCAGCACGGACGATGCCGCGGCGCTGGCGAGCCTGCTCGCCGAACTGCCACCCGAGCTCCCGCGCAGCATCGTCCGCAACAAGATCGATCTCAGCGGCGAGGGCGCCGGCCTCGAACCCGGTGACCCCGCGACGCTCCGCGTCAGCGCGCTCACCGGCGCCGGCTTGCCCGAACTGCGCGCGCATCTGCGCAGCGTCGCCGGCTTCCAGTCTGCCGGGGAGGGCAGCTTCACCGCCCGCCGCCGCCACCTCGACAGCCTGCGCGCCGCCCGCACGCACTTCGAAGCCGCCTGCCGCGAGCTTAAAGAACACCACGCCGGCGAACTCATGGCCGAGGAACTCCTCCAGGTACAGAACGCGCTCGCCGAGATCACCGGCGAATTCAGCAGCGATGACCTGCTGGGCAGGATTTTTTCGAGTTTTTGTGTGGGGAAGTGAGGTAGGGTCCAAGGATATCCATTGGCCTCTTGTGATCTGTCTTCGCAATCTGCCAAAACGAATACAAG
>CAZQGA010000155.1:0-5999 GCA_964592735.1 uncultured Chromatiaceae bacterium
CAGGTCGCCGGTCGCTTCCTTGTTGCCGAAGATGCCCGGGTGCTCCGCCAGGCGGGCGACGGTTGCGGGCTGCAGGTCTGCCACCGTGCGCGCCGGCACGTTATAGAGCATGACGGGCTTGTCCACCGCGTCAGCCACCGCGCAGAAGTGCCGGTACATGCCTTCCTGGGTGGGCTTGTTGTAGTACGGCACGACGACGAGGTAAGCCTCGATCGGCAGGCGCCCGACGGCCTGGGAGAGGTCGATCGTCTGCGCCGTGGAATTCGAGCCGGTCCCCGCAATGACCGGCACCCGGCCGGCAGCACGGGCCGCAGCCACCCGGATCACCTCGATATGCTCGGCCCTGGTCAGCGTCGCCGATTCACCGGTGGTGCCGGCGATCACCAACCCGTCGGTGCCCTCGGCGATATGCCAGTCCACGAGCCGCTCCAGGCAGCCGAAATCGACGACACCCTCCCGGGTCATGGGGGTAACGAGCGCGACGAGGCTGCCTTTGAACATCAGGGTCCGAACGGAGGGAGTGACGCGGGGGTCTGCGATGGTACTTTCACACCCGGCACCCCGCAAGGGTCGCTTGATGCAAGGGGTTTTCCCGGTACACTGCCTCGTTTTCCGCAGATCGCACGGTACCGCTCATGGACAAGCTGCTGGCCATCACCGCGATCGGCACGGATCGCGCCGGGCTGATCCGCGACCTCAGCCAGGCGGTGTCTGCTTCCGGCGGCAGCATCCGGGAAAGCCGGATGATTGCGCTGGGCTCGGACTTTGCCGTGTTGATGCTGATCGCCGGCAACTGGCACTCCGTCAATAAGATTCGCGACCGGCTGACACAGCTGCAGCGCGACAGCACCCTGGCCATCACCGTGCGGGACACCGAGCCGCGTACGATCGAACCGGCGGCGCCCTACAGCATCGACGTGGTGTCACTCGACCAGGACGGCATCGTCCTGCGGCTCTCGAGTTTCTTCGCCAACCGAAGCCTGGAGATCGCCGAACTCAACACCCGGCGATACAATGCTCCGCACACCGGCGCTGCGATGTTTGCCGTGCAGATGACGGTCAATCTCCCGGCCAGCGTCCACGTCGCGACGCTGCGGGAGGATTTCCTCGATTTCTGTGACGAGCACAATCTCGACGCCATCATGGAACCCGCGCAGCGCTAGGCAGCCGGCGTCACGATACGAACCGTCCGCCACGGATGCGGAACCGCACTGACATGAGCAAGATCACGGTTGGCAATCCCGTTCCCGATTTCAGCCTGCCGGCAACCGGCGGGCGCAACATCCACCTGTCGAGCCTCAAGGGCCAGCCGGTCGTCGTGTACTTCTACCCGAAGGACAATACGCCAGGCTGTACGACCGAGGGCTGTGACTTCCGCGACCACCACCCCACCTTCCACAAACTCGGTGCGGTCGTGCTCGGCGTCTCGCGTGACAGCCTGGAGTCGCATGAGAAGTTCAAGGCCCAACACGAATTCCCCTTCGACCTCCTCGCCGACGGGGACGAGACGCTCTGCCGCCTGTTCGATGTCATCCGCGAAAAGAACATGTATGGCAGGAAGGTGATGGGCGTCGAGCGCAGCACCTTCCTCATCAACGGCAAGGGCGTGCTCCGCCAGGAGTGGCGCAAGGTCAAGGTCGCAGGACATGTGGAGGCCGTCCTCGCGGCAGTCAAGGCACTCCAGGCCGGCTAAAGAGCACGCCCGTGGGATTGCGCCGCCTCATCGCCTTCCTCTGCAGCACGGCCCTGGCTTTGGCACCAGTGCTGGCCGCCAATCCGGTGCTCGCCGCGACCGAGGACCTGCCTGACATCGGCAGCCCGAGCGATACCGTCCTCTCGCGTGACATGGAACTGCAAATTGGCCGCTCCATCTACAAGAGCCTGCGAGATACCGGCAGGGTCATCACGGATCCCGAGATCCAGGAATACATCCAGGACATCGGCCAGAAGATTGCCGCCAACGCCACGGACAACGGCCAGCGCTTTCGCTTCTTCGTGGTGGACGACCCGGCCATCAATGCCTTCGCGCTGCCGGGTGGTTTCGTCGGCATTCACTCAGGCCTGTTGATGGCAACCGCGACGGAGAGCGAACTGGCCGGCGTGCTGGCCCATGAAATTTCCCACGTTACGCAACGTCACATTTCCAGGGCAATCCAGGCGAACCAGCGCATGAGCATCCTGACCATGGCCGCCCTGCTCGGCGCCATCCTGCTCGGCGCGGCCACCGGTTCCGGCGATGCGATCCAGGGTGCAGTGGCCGCAGCCCAGGGCGTCGCCGTTCAGCAGCAGATCAACTTCACGCGCAGCAACGAGTATGAAGCCGACCGGATTGGCATCGGCCTGATGGCCAGTGCAGGCTTCGATCCGGATGGCATGGCGAACTTCTTCGAAACGCTGGGACGGCAAACCGGGCCGCTGGCCAGCCAGGCGCCGGAATTCCTGCGCACCCACCCGGTCACCGTGAACCGGGTCGCCGAGGCCCGCGAGCGCTCTGCACAGCTTCCCCACCAGGATGTCACCAGCACGACGGGATACAGCCTCACCCGTGCACGGCTGCGCCTGCTCACCAGCCCGACTCCCGATAGCGTCCTCGCACGCTTCAAGAGCGACCTGAACGATCCCGCCCGCGTGGGTGACGTGGGCCTGGAATACGGCCTGGCGCTGGCCCGCCTGCAGCTTGGGGATGCCGCCAGCGCCCGGGATGCGTTTGCAGGGCTGGTCGGGAAAAACCCGGGCGTCATCGCCTTTCACAGCGGGCTCGCCATGGCCGAGATGGCTGCCGGCGACGACAAGGCCGCTTTCGCCACCTACGAGCGTGCCCTGCAACTGTTCCCGCGCAACGTGCCTCTCACGATCCATTACGCCGAAGCGCTCATGCAACGCGATCGCGCCAAGGAAGCCCACCGGGTCCTGCTCGACCTGCTGAACATCGTGCCACCGACACCGGAGCAGGTACGGCTCATCGCCCTGGCAGCCAGCGCTGCGGGCGACACCGCCGACGCACATTACTACATGGCTGAGTATCACCTGATGGGTGGAGCCCTGAACCTCGCAGCCGACGAGTTGCGGGTGGCACTGGGCATCCCAGGGCTCGATGCCGTGCAGAAAGCGCGCTTCGCCTCACGGCTGTCCGAAATTCAGGAGGTGCTCAACCGCCTCCAGGCGGAGAAACGGCTGGGACAGCCGGCCCGCAACCCGGGACTCATATCATGATCATGAACAGGCCATGCCACATCGCTCGCCTGGTGCAGGCAGCACTGGCCGCCGCAATCCTTGCGACAGCATCCGGCTGTGCGAGCCAGGCAGCGGCCAACAAGACACCGGCCAACCCCGATCCGCTCGAGTCTGTCAACCGGGTGATGTTCCGGATCAACGAAATTGGCGACCGCTATGTCGCCAAGCCGGTGGCGCAGGCCTATGAGAAAGGCACGCCGCGTGTCTTCCGCATGGGCGCCAACAATTTCCTCGACAACCTTCGCTATCCGATCACGATCGTCAACGACTTCCTGCAGGGCAAACTGCGCCAGGGCGGCCAGGATCTGGCACGTTTTGCGATGAACAGTACCGTCGGCCTGTTCGGGCTGTTCGATCCGGCGACGGAAGTCGGCCTCATGGCACACGATGAGGACTTCGGTCAGACGCTTGCTGTGTGGGGCGTGCCGCAGGGCCCGTATCTCGTCATGCCGATCCTGGGACCCCATACGCTATCGAGTGGCATCGGCAGCGTGGCGGACAGTCAGTTCTCGCTCATCTGGCAGGGCGTGGACGACCATGGCACGCGCAATGCCCTGCTGATCTGGTACCTGGTGCACAAGCGCTACACGATCCTGCCGCTCGACGAGCAGATGCAACAGGCGTTCGATCCGTACATCTTCGTGCGGGACGCCTATCTGCAGAACCGGCTCTACAAGATCTACGACGGACACCCGCCGTACGAAGATCTCTACCCCGAGGACGACGAAGACGACATCAGCGCGAATTGAGCGCCGGCCAGCCGGCCGTTCAGGCGAGGAATTCTCCGGTCTCGCTGATCCGCGCCAGCGCGAGCAGCTTCTCCGGGGCACCGAGGATGCGCAGCTTCTGCCCGGCTTCCCCGGCCAGTGCCACCCATTCCAGGACCAGCGCCAGGCCGGCACTGTCCACCTGGCTGACGCCACCCAGATCGATGGAGGTGCTGCTGCCCGCCTGCCGAAGCAGCGGCTGGCTTGCCACCCACACGTCCGGGACCGTCGAAAAATCCAGCACACCGCTCACGCGGAACGCGCTATCGGCGACCATCTCGAAGGCAGCCGCCGCCATCAGCGGCCACCCGCTCCGGCAACCGGCTTGTCCGGGTCGCGCTTGCCCGCATCGATGTCTGCCGTATCTTTTTCCAGGCGGCTGATCAGCGCCTCAAGCCCCTTGGCGGCGACTTCGGCGTTGAACTGGTTGCGGTAGTTCTGGACGTAGGAAATACCCTCGATCCGCACGTCGTACGCCTTCCAGCCCGCGGGGGTTTCGTGCATGGCGTAGCTGACGGGCACCGTGTTGCCATCCGGCATGCGCATTTCGGTATCCACCGTGGTGCGCCCATTCTCCGGCGCCGTGCGGGCCGGCAGGATCCGGAAATTTTTCTGGTCAAACTTGAGGACGGCGGTCGCGTAACTGCGCAGGAGGAAGTCGTAGAAGACGTCCACAAACCGCTTGCGCTGCTCAGGCGTCGCGTCACGCCAGGCCTTGCCGAGCACCAGCCGGCCTGCATAGTCGGTATCGAAATCGGGCAGCAGCTCATGGTCGATGAGCGCGTAAAGCTCCTTGCGATCAGCTGCCAGCTGGTCACGTCGATTGTCGAGCTGGCCCGCGATGCGGGTGACCGCACCCTCGACCACCTGCTGGGCTGTCGGCGCAGGCGCAGCCATTGCCGGGCTCGCGACTACTGCAGCCAGCATGAGCACCAGGCTGCCAAGTGCATTCCTAGTCATTTTTCTTTTCCATCCCCAGGCTGAACAGAAGCTTGCCAATGATGTTCTCCAGCACGATGGCTGATTGCGTCATTTCAATCTGACTGCCGTTCCTGAGATAGGTTTCCGATCCACCAGGGCCGATACCGATATATTTGCTGCCAAGCAGGCCGGCTGTAAGGATGCTCGCATCGGAATCATCCGGAATCTGGTCGAACTGCGGGGCAATCCGCATGGTGACCACCGCGTTAAGGGCCTTGGAATCGAAGGCAATCCGCTCGACCCGGCCCACCGTCACGCCTGACATGGTGACCGGGGCGCGCTCCTTCAGGCCAGCGATGTCCTCGAAACGGGCGGTTACCGTGTAGCCCTTCTCGTTGACATAACTTTCCACGTTGGTCGTCTGGGTCGCAAGGAAAAACAATGCTGCAAAACCGAGCAGGATGAACATGCCTGCGCCCAGTTCCCTTGCCGGTGTGCTTTCCATCGTCCTGTCGTCCCTCAGAGAAGAAATGACGTAATCATGTAGTCGAGAATCAGCACCAGCACCGAGGTGATGACCACGGTGCGCGTCGTCGCAAGGCCTACGCCCTCGGCAGTCCGGTCGGCCGTATAGCCCTCGAACACGGCCACGAGGCTCGCGGCCGTGCCAAACACCATGCTCTTGATGATGCCTTCCTGGATGTCCCTGGAATCCACATATTCCTGCATCTGGGACCAGAACGCGCCGTTGTCCACGCCCATCATCTGCACACCGACGAAATAGGCGCCGAGGATGCCGATGGCGCTGAAGATGGCAGTCAGGAACGGCACGGAAATGACACCACCCAGGAACCGCGGCGCCACGATGCGTCCCATGGGATCGACAGCCATGACCTCCATCGCCGCCAACTGGTCCGTAGCCCGCATGAGGCCGATCTCCGCCGTCAACGCCGTACCCGCCCGGCCCGCAAAGAGCAGGGCCGTCACCACCGGGCCCAGTTCCTTGATGAGCGAGAGCGCCGCAGCCGCACCCAATAGATCTTCCTGGCGCAGGCGGGAGAAGGCATCATAGCCTTG
>CAZQGA010000156.1:0-5969 GCA_964592735.1 uncultured Chromatiaceae bacterium
GTCGCGCTTGCGGTCGGTGATGAAGACGAAGCCTTCCTCGTCCATGAAGCCGACGTCCTGGGTGTGGAGCCAGCCGTCGCGCAGGACCTCTGCAGTGGCTTCCGGCTGCTGCCAGTAGCCCGCCATCACGTTGTCGCCGCGACCGATGATTTCCCCGATCTGCCGGCGCGGAAGTTCCTGGCCGTCGGGGCCGACGACCTTGACCTCGAAGCCGTAGCTCGCCTGGCCGACGGATTTCATCCGCTCCGCACCGGCGCCGGGGCGATGATGCCGGGCTGCCAGGAAGGTGTGCGAGGGCATTTCCGTGAGGCCGAAGCCCTGGATAAAGTCGACGCCGGGGAAGCGCCGGCGGGCTACGTCGTAGGTTCCCATCGGCATCGGGGCTCCACCATAGCCGAGTATGCGCAGGGAGGAAATGTCAGTGCCCGACGCTGCCGGGTGCTTGGCAAGGCGGTCGATGACCGCCGGGACGGTGAAGATGTGCGTGATGTGCTCTGCCGCGATGAGCCCGAGGATTTTTTCCTCGTTGAGCTGCCGCACGAACACATGGCTGCCCGCCACCATCGTCACCATGAACGTGCCGATGTCGCCCAGGTGGAACATCGGCGCGCAGTGCAGGAGCACGCAGCTTTCGTCCACCTGGATACACATGATGAGGTTGACCGCCATCGCAGCCAGGTTGCCGTGCGTGAGCATCACGCCCTTGGGTCGCCCGCTGGTGCCGCTCGTATAGAAGATGCCAGCGAGGTCGGTGCCCTGCCGGGGTACCGCCGGCATGGGGCGATGACGGGCAATGAGCTCCTCGAGTTCATGGTCTGCCGGCTCGCCGGTGCCATCGAGTCCGATGCCGATGAGCCGGCCCGCTGCCTGCGCGCGCAGCGCGGCGACGGTCTCCGTGAATTCCTGACCGAACAGCAGGACCTGTGCCCCGGAATCCTCGAGCTGCGCGCGCAGCTCTTCACGCGCGAGGCGGGTGTTCAGCGGCACGATGGCCGCACCGGCCCAGAGGATGGCGAAATAGCCTTCGAAAAAGCGGTCACAGTTGTGCGCGAGGACGGCTACCCGATCTCCGGGCGCGATACCAAGTGAATGCAGAGCAGAGGCGAGGCGTGCAACCCGCTCGCCGGTTTCCGCCCAGGTGCGACGGCGTGTGCCGTCGATCGTCGACACGCCCGCGGGGCGAACCTGGACGGCGCGGCAAAGGCTCTGCGTGAGATGCATGGTGTTCTCCTCCCGGGCACAGCGCGGGCTTCTGGATGCACCCGGCCCAGATTCCAGCTGGCCGCAGTATAGCCAAGGCTGTGCCATGTGGAATCGGCATGCGGCGGGCGGCATACCGTCAATCCATGTTGATCATCTGTCGTAGTGGTGGCAGCATCGGCGGGAAACAGGTATCGGGGTTCCTGCTTTTCAATCGAGGGGGGAGTCGAATGAACCAGTTACTGACCTGCCGCGGCGTCCGCATTGGCCTGTCCGCTGCACTTGCCAGTTTCAGCCTGCTGGCCCATGCGCAGCAACAGGCGGGTACGCGGATCGAAGAGGTGATCGTTACCGCGCAGAAGCGCGAGCAGAGTCTCCAGGAAGTACCGCTCTCCATATCGGCTTTCGATACCCGCGCACTCGAGGCACAGACGGTGCGCAGCCTGACCGACCTCAGTTCCAAGACGCCAAACGTCATCCTTGCTCCCGTGGGCGCCTTTCCGTACGCGGCCAATTTCTATGTCCGTGGCCTGGGGTTCTCCGACGTCGAGTCTTCGTTCGAGCCCTCCGTGGGCGTGGAGGTCAACGGCGTATATATGGCGCGCAACGCGGGTGCCTTGACCGATTTCTTCGATGTCGAGGCTGTCGAACTCCTCCGTGGGCCGCAGGGCACGCTGTACGGGCGCAACACGATCGGTGGCGTCCTGAGCATGCGGACCAAGCGCCCGACCGGCGATCCCGGCGGCCAGGTGCAGGCGACCCTGGGTGACCGTGGTCGGGTGGAAATGCGCGGCGCGCTGGATTTCCCGATCGTCGACAAGATCCTCTCGGGCCGGGTTTCCCTGCTCTACAAGGACTATGACGGCTACTGGGACAACGACACGCTCAACACCAGGCTTGGCGACTACGATGTCAAGGGCGGACGGGCGACCTTCGTCTATGACGCCGGTGGCATCTTCAATGCCACGCTGATCATCGACAAATCGAAGGAACGCGGCAGCGGCGCTGCCTTCAATAATGCAAGCATTCCGTCGATGTACATTTCGAGCCTGGGTTTCCCGGCCGACGCAGGTGACCCCTACGTCGTCCACGGCGATACGAAGCCACTCCTGGACCTCGACGCCAAGGGCATCGCGCTGGAGGCCAACTGGGATCTGGGTTTCGCGACGGTGACATCGATCACGGGCTACCGAAAGTTCGAGGATCACGTCATCAGTGACTACGACGCCAGCAACACGCCGTTCTTCGCCGGCGATCGCAGCCAGACACATGAGCAGACCAGCGAGGAGCTGCGCCTCGCCTCCAACAGCGGCGGTGCGCTCGATTACGTCGTCGGTCTCTACTATCTCGACCAGCGCTACGGCATCACCAACACACAGTGGGGCAATCTGTTCGGTGGCGCCACAGTAAGGCAGGTGGCCAGCCAGCAGAACAAGGCCTATGCGGTGTTCGGGCAGGTCGATTACCACCTGACGGAGCAGTGGACGCTGACTGCCGGGGCACGCTACAGCTACGAGGACAAGGATTTCACCAACCAGCCGGCGGGCTTCGCGACATCGCAGGACTACTCCGATGACTGGGATGACGTCTCTCCGAAGCTGGGCGTGAGCTACCGGTTTTCTCCGGATCTCATGGCCTATGTGCAATGGACCCAGGGCTTCCGCAGTGGCGGCTTCAACGGCCGCGCGGGTACCTTCACTTCGGCAGGACCATTCGGCTCGGAGAACGTCGACAGCTATGAGGCAGGCGTGAAGAGCGATCTGCTGGATGGCCGCCTGCGCCTGAATGCTGCCGCGTTCTACAGCAAGTACGACGACATGCAGCTGACCGTGCAGGGGATGACCCAGGCGGGCATGTACGAGTCCGTCACGGCGAATGCCGGCAAGTCGACCATCAAGGGAGCGGAGCTCGAGGCGCGGCTGCTCGCGGGCGATTTCACCTTCGACCTCGCGCTGGGCTACCTCGATGCAGGCTTTGACGACTTCTTCGCGCCTCTGACGAGTTCCGGCGTTCCCACCGATAACTCCGGGCTGCCGCTGCCATTTGCGCCGGACTGGACGGCGAGCCTCGGAGTCACCTGGCAAAGATACGTCGCTTGGCCTGCTCACCGCGCAGGCGAGTGCCACCTATCCGGACGACATGTACACGAGCTTCACGCCGCTGAATGCCGTTTCGGATTTCACGGTGCGCAAGTCCAATACCCTGGTCGATGCGACGGTGGCGCTCGAACCTGACGAGCACTGGCGTATCGCGCTCTGGGGCAAGAACCTCACCGACAAGACGCAGATCAACAACGTCTTCCCGGTCGCGACCCTGTTTGCAGCGGGCATCTACCAGCCGCCGCGGACCTGGGCAGTGGACGTCTCCTACCGGTTCTGAGTGGTAATGCTGGCAGCCGCATCCGTGGCTGCCAGCATTTCGCGCCAGCCTGGTGTCAGAGGTTCAGCTTCAGGCCGGGCCGCGGCCAGCGCGTCCGGTAGAGGCTGCCGCTGCTCGAGGCGGTGATCCAGGCATCGCGCATGTCTGCACCACCAAAGCAGATGTTGGTGACGATGACCTCGTTGGGGATGCCATCGAACGTGGTGCTGCCGTCCGGCGAGAAGGTCGTGATGCCGCCCACCGGCCCGCCGGCAACGCAGATGCGCCCGGAGGCTTCCACCGCCAGGCTGTCGAGCATCGTGAAGCCGCCCAGGGTGGCGATGAGCCGCCCGTTGGTCCAGGGAACCGGTGAGGGGCCCAGTACGCCGGGTGAGAGTACGTCGAAAGCCCACAGCCGCCCGGTGTAGGTTTCCGCAACGTAGAGTACGTCCTGGGCGGGTGAGAGGCCGATGCCGTTGGGTGAGAGCATGCCCTTGCGCACGCAGCTGATGGCCGAGCCGTCCGGCTGGGCGTAGTAGATGGCACCACGGTCGATGGTCCAATCGCTCGACTTGCCGAGGTCGGTAAACCAGAAGCCGCCGTGCGCGTCGAACACGATGTCGTTGGGGCCACGCAGTGGATGGCCGTCGCACTGGGTGTAGAGCGTCGAGACCCTGCCGGTGGCAAGGTCCACGCGCTGGATGGAGCCCGTCTGGTAATCCGCCGATGCATGGCCGGGAACCGTCAGCCCGCCCAGCTCGTGCCAGGCCATGCCACCGTTGTTGCAGACGTAGACTGCGCCATCGGGTCCCAGCGCCGCACCGTTCGGCCCGCCGCCCAGGCGGGCGACGATCTGGTGGCGGCCATCGGGCGTGACGCGACCAAGCGTGCCGCCGCGGATGTCCGCGAACAGGACGGAGCCGTCCGGCATGGCGATCGGCCCTTCGGGAAACCCGAGGCCCGTGGCGACGCGATCGAATTCAATGCTCATGCTTCACCGCCTGCCCTGGCTGTTGCTGTTCACTGCATCGTCGTCGAATCCGGTCGCATGTCAAGACAAGCTGACCAAAAGACCTGCCAGCAGATGAAATCCGGGCCGATCCCGCGGTGCCGCCGACCGCAGGCGCTACTCCACGTTCTGCACTGCTCGCGCGGGGTGCTTGCAGATTGTCGATTCATGGAGGTTCTGTGTAGTTCCAGATCGGTTCAGCTACATCACTAGCTACACGATCCGGGTTTTATTTGGCCGAGCCCAAACCTTGCAATCAGCCGACGCGCTCCGTGATGGAGGCCGGATTCTGCCGACAGTCCAGGACGGCTACTACGGTAGCGACGTCGCCTTTCAGTTCGTAGTAGACGGCGAAAGGGAATCGATCAGCGAGTGATCGATGCAGGCGGCCGTCAGGCTTGGGATGCATGCCGGCGTACAACGCCAGTGCGTCAATGTCCGCAAAAAGGCTGTCCAAGAAGTAGTCACCGACCCCGGCCTGTTGCCGCTCATAGAACACATAGCCTTCCAGCAGATCGGCTTCGGCCGGGCGCGCTATCCGGACTTGCGCCACGTCAGCCGGTTTTGATCTGGGAGCGGAGGCGCTCCTTGGCCTCTGCCCAGGGGGAGATGGGCTCGTTGCCGGCGTCCAGGCGGCGCATGCGCTCTGCCAGTACGTCCATGTGCCAGGCAGGGACAACGCTGCTGTCGGCCTGCACGCGCAGCGCATCCCACAGACGTTCCATGAGCAGCAATTTTTCGGCTATAGGCAGCTTTGCAATGTCGGCGGTGGTCATGGCGACTCCCGAATTGTCCCTGGGAAGGAGTGTACAGGAAGCGTTCTGAGGCCAGCCGCCGCGGGCCCTTCGTCTATTTAACCGGTTGACCGCAATTTCGACTGGCGGCAAACAAGAACAGTTGCGAATCAACGGGTTGCTTAAAACAACTTTGGCGGATATCCGCGGAAGCCCCCGGCCCTCACTCCACGTTCTGCACCTGCTCGCGCGCTGCGCGTGCATGTGTCTGATTCAGAAAAGGACTCACGATCGTCCAGCCTCGTTAGCTACATCTCCAGCTACACACCAGAGTTCCGCGACTTCCGCGTGACGCCAAGCCGAACCTGCCAAGGGTTTCAACTGGCCGAACCCGAACCTTGCAATCAGCCGGGGCGGGCCTGCCGCCTGATCCACCTGTCATTTCGGCGGGAGTACAATACCCGCTCGCTTCCCCCGACGCATGGAGCACGGCTTTCGACGTGGCCAGGAAAGACGACATCCGCGACCAACCGGCCTATACCCTGGCCGAAGCTGCCCGCTACCTGAAGGTGGCGCCGGCTACGCTGCGCTCCTGGGTCATCGGCCGCCCCTACCCGACGGGCAAGGGACTTGCTCATTCCAAGGTCCTGATCCGACCGGCCAGCAAT
>CAZQGA010000157.1:0-5840 GCA_964592735.1 uncultured Chromatiaceae bacterium
GTCCGACAGGTCCGGGCCACCCGCATTGAATACCACGCAGGAGGCGACGGTCTCGCCACCCTGCGTATGGCTGATATCGAAGCACTCGATGCGTTCGGGCACCGCCGGCAGCACCAGCGCTTGTGCCAGCTGCTGGAACTGCTCGCGCAGTGTCGCCGCTGCCGCGGCACGCATCTGCACCGCCTCCCGTGCATTGCCGAGTGCCAGATCGATCCAGCGCCGGCGCTTGCCACGCACCCGCTCCCGCAGAGCCACCGGGTATCCAGCACGCTCGCCGAGGATCTGGCCGAGCAATGCCACGTCCTCGACAGGAGAAGACACGAGGATTTCCGGTGGGGCCGGCTGGTCGAGGTAATGCTGCATCACAAACGCGGAGAGCACCTCGAGCGGCGACGTGCCTGCCGCTGCACGTGGGAACAGCGCACGGCTGCCGAGCACGCGCCCGCCGCGGATCATCAGCACCGCGATGCAGTACTGGCCCTGCTTTTCAGAAAGTCCCAGCGCGTCGAGGTCGGTTTCGCCTCCCCCGTCAATGGCCTGCTGCTGCTGCACGCGACGGATCGCCGCGATCTGGTCGCGGTAGCGGGCGGCGCGTTCATAGTCGAGCCGCTCTGCGCACTCTTCCATGCGTGCGACGAGGCCATCGAGTACGTCGGCACCACGCCCCTCGATGAATTTGATCGCGTCCTCAACGTCACGACGATAGTCGGCGGAATTGATCAGGCCCACGCAGGGCGCCGTGCAGCGCTGGATCTGGTACTGCAGGCAGGGCCGGCTGCGGTTGGCGAAGAACGAGTCGGTACACTGGCGCACGCGAAACAGTTTCTGGAGCTGCTGCAACGTCTCACGCACGGCGCCAGCGTTGGGAAACGGACCGAAATACCGCCCATCGCCGCTGCGGCTGCCACGGTGAAACTCGAAACGCGGGAATTCCTGGTCTGTCGTCACATGGATGAACGGGTAGCTCTTGTCGTCGCGCAGGACGACGTTGAACCGCGGCTTGTGTTCCTTGATCAGGTTGTATTCGAGGAGCAGCGCCTCCTGTTCCGTACCCGTGACCGTGACGTCCATGGCCGCAACCGCACGCAGCAATGTGTGGGTCTTGGCATCCTGCGGCCGCTTGCCGAAATAACTGCCGACGCGCCGCCGCAGATCCTTGGCCTTGCCGACGTAGAGCACCGTGCCGGCTTCGCCCAGCATCCGGTAGACGCCCGGCCGGTGGGTCAGCGCGCGCAGGAACTCGGCGTGATCGAATGCGGCGGGCATCGTCTGGACGACCCGGTTGGCCGGTACGCCCTCAGCCCCGGTCGGCGATGCGCATGGCGACTTCGAGCGCCTGCTCGTAATTGAGCCGCGGGTCCACCTGGCTGCGATAGGCGCGGTGCAGGTCTTCCTCGCCGAGGCCGCGGGCCCCGCCGATGCACTCGGTGACATGGTCACCCGTCAGCTCGAGATGCACGCCGCCCAGCTGCGAGCCCTGCGCAGCGTGGATCTGAAACGCTGACTCCAGTTCCTCAAGGATGAGGTCGAAGCGCCGCGTCTTGTACCCGGAGGCCAGCACTTCGGTATTGCCGTGCATCGGATCGCAGACCCAGAGCACGAGCACATCCGCATCCTGTACCGCCTTGATCAGATCCGGCAGCGTTGCCGCGATACGATCTGCACCGAGGCGATGGATGAAGGTCAGCCGCCCCGGCTCGTTGTCCGGGTTGAGGATGGCCGCGAGGCGCAGCAGATCCCCGGGCGTGGTGCCGGGTCCGATCTTGATGCTGACTGGATTGGCAATGCCACGGAAGAATTCCACATGGGCACCATCCAGCGCGGCCGTCCGTGCGCCGATCCACGGGTAATGCGTGGTCAGATCGTACCAGCGGCTGCGGTGCGGGAGCAGCCGTGTCTGTGCCTGCTCGTAATGCAGGTTGAGGCCTTCATGTGACGCGTAAAAATCAAGTTGCCGCGCTTCGTCGATCTTGTGCCCCGTGGCGGCAGCGAAAAATGCCAGGCTGTCCGTGACCCGCCGCAGCACCGCATGATAGCGGTGCGCCATCGGCGACTGGCTGGCGAAATCGAGGTTCCAGTTCTCCGGGTGATGGAGATCGGCAAAGCCGCCGTCGATGAGTCCACGCACAAAATTGAGTGTCAGCGCCGCACGTTCGTAACCCCGCAACATCAACGTCGGGTCGGGTTCCCGATCATCGGCGGTAAAGGCATTGCGGTTGACGAGATCACCGCGGTAACTGGGCAGGGTCACCCCATCGCGGACCTCGGTATTCTCGGAGCGAGGCTTGGCATACTGCCCGGCAATGCGCCCGACGCGTACGACCGGCCGCTTCATACCTGCCACGATCACCACGCTCATCTGCAGCAGGATCTTCAGCTTCTGGACGATGTTCTCCGAAGTGCAGTCGGCAAAGGTCTCCGCACAGTCGCCACCCTGCAGGACAAAGGCCCTGCCCTGCTGCGCCTGGGCGAGTCTCGCTTTCAGCGCCTCGACCTCCCAGCTCGTCACCAGTGGTGGCAGGCGTGCCAACTGAGCGAGTGCAGCCTCGAGCGCAGCGGTATCGCTATACACGGGCATCTGCGTGATACGGCGGGCCTGCCAGCTGTCGGGCATCCAGGCCTGGGCGTGGGAAGAATGGTTCATGGCGTCGCCATTCTAGCGGCTTGCGGCGGCTGCCGGATCAGGCTTGCGCCCGCCCCTGCTATCATCAGGCCATGAAGCGCAAGCTGACAGCCGCCCTGGCTGGCCTCGCCATCGCTGTGCTGGTGACCTCGTTGCCGGGGGGGGCAGCCGACCCGTCCGGCAATAGTGCCGGTACCGCCGTGCGCCTGGAAATCCGCGGGGCCATCGGACCGGCCACCAGCGACTACGTCGTGCGCGGCATTGCCGCGGCAGTAACAGCCGGTGCACACCTCATCTTGATTGAGATGGACACACCCGGGGGACTCGATGCCTCGATGCGAGACATCAACAAGGCCATCCTCGCCTCTGCCGTGCCTGTCGCGACCTACGTGAGCCCGGCCGGATCGCGCGCCGCCAGCGCCGGCACCTACATTCTCTATGCGAGTCATCTCGCCGTCATGTCGCCCGCCACGAACCTGGGTGCCGCCACCCCCGTGCAGATCGGCGGGGGCGATGCCGGTGGCATGCCGGCAGCTGGCGAACCTGCTGCGGACAACGACAAACCATCAGCGGCAGCGTCACCCGGCTCTACCCTGGAGCGCAAGGCCATCAACGATGCTGTCGCCTATATTCGTGGCCTCGCCACCCTGCGCCATCGCAATGTGGAATGGGCGGAACGCGCGGTGCGCGAAGCCGTGAGCCTGACGGCAGAGGCTGCCTTGCAGGAAGGTGTCATTGATTTCATCGCACCTGATGCCGAGACGCTGCTGGCCATGGCGCAGGGCCGCCATGTACAACTCGGCCAGGCTGAAGTCAGCCTCGATACGCAGGATCTGGAACTCGTCCGCTACGAGCCGGACTGGCGCACCCGCCTGCTGGCAACGCTCACCGATCCGAACGTCGCCTACATCCTGCTGCTCATCGGCATCTATGGCCTGGTGCTTGAAGGCTACAATCCGGGCGTCTACCTGCCCGGCGTCACCGGCGCCATCTGCCTGCTGCTGGCGCTGTTCGCCTTCCAGTTGCTGCCGGTCAATTTTGCCGGCCTGGGGTTGATCCTGCTCGGTGTCGCCCTTGTCGTTGCCGAATCCTTCGTGCCTAGTTTCGGCACCCTCGGCATTGGCGGCATCGTCGCATTCGTCTTTGGCTCCATCCTGCTGTTCGATACAAACATCCCCGGCTTCATGATCTCGCACGGCCTGATCGGCTCCATCGCAGGTGTGGCAGGCCTCTTGCTCCTTGGGTTGCTGCTGGTACTTACGCGCGTCCATCACCGGCCGGTTGTCAGTGGCCGCGAAGGACTGCTGGGCGAAACAGCCGAGGCGCTCGAGAATTTCACAGGCTCGGGTGCCGTATTGGTCCACGGCGAACGCTGGACGGCCCGCACGAAACACCCCGTGCATGCAGGAGACCGCTTGCGCATCGTTCGCATCCGGGGCCTGCTCCTCGACGTGGAGCCGGCGCAACCCGAGCCGCCTTGTTGACCATCCCCTGAACCAACCGGAGGATCCAGTCCATGCCATTCGTCATTTTCGGTGTCGTGCTCGTCACCATCGTATTGCTCAGCAGCCTCAAGGTCATGAAGGAATACGAACGCGGCGTGATGTTCACACTCGGTCGTTTCACCGGTGTCAAAGGGCCCGGTCTGGTCGTCGTGATCCCGGCGCTGCAGCAGATGACGCGCGTGGACCTGCGCGTCATCGTGCTCGACGTCCCCTCACAGGACGTCATCTCGCGCGACAACGTCTCGGTCAAGGTCAATGCCGTGGTCTACTTCCGAATCGTCGATCCGGACAAGGCGGTGATCCAGGTCGCCAACGTCTTCGAGGCCACCAGCCAGCTGGCGCAGACGACCCTGCGCTCGGTACTTGGCCAGCACGAACTCGATGAGATGCTGGCCGGGCGCGACAAGCTCAACAGCGACATCCAGAAGATTCTCGATCGGCAGACCGATGCCTGGGGCATCAAGGTCTCCAACGTTGAGATCAAGCACATCGATCTCAATGAGACCATGGTGCGGGCAATTGCCGCCCAGGCCGAGGCCGAACGCTCGCGGCGCGCCAAGATCATCCATGCGGAAGGCGAAAAACAGGCTTCCGAGATGCTCGCCGAAGCGGCGCAGATGCTCGGTTCGCAGAAACAGGCCCTGCAGCTGCGCTACCTGCAGACGCTCACTGAAATCGCCAAGGACCGCACCAACACCATCGTCTTTCCGCTGCCGATGGATCTGCTGGAGAGCTTCCTCGATCGCAAGCGGGACAACTGAGCGGATCGCAGGAAGGCCGCCTCAATCAGCTACGCCTGTTTGGCTTCGTTCCACCAGGTGTCGAGATCGGCCGGTGTCATCTCGTTCCAGCCCCGCCCGCTGGCCGCCACACTGCGCTCGACATGGGCGAAGCGGCGCTCGAACTTGGCGTTGGCGCGACGCAGGGCTTCCTCGGGGTCCACACCCGCATGACGCGCCAGGTTGGCAACGGCGAACAGCAGGTCGCCCACTTCCTCGCCAACCGCATCCGGTGCATCGCTGATGGCGCCCTCGACTTCGCCAAGTTCCTCGCGGACCTTGGCAACCACACCGGTCAGATCCGGCCAGTCGAACCCGACAGCTGCCGCCCGGCGCCCAAGTTTGGCCGCGCGGGCCAGGCTCGGCAGCGCATCAGCGATACCAGCAAGCACCCGCCCCTCATCGCGCTCGGCGGCCTTGAGCCGGTCCCAAGCCAATCGCTGCTCATCCGCCGTGGCCACGCACTCCGAGCCGAACACATGTGGGTGCCGACGCAACAGCTTGTCACAGATGGCCCCGGCGACATCGTCAAAATTGAACTCACCCAGTTCCCGGGCCATCTGCGCGTGAAACACGACCTGCAGGAGCAGGTCACCCAGTTCCTCGCACAACTCCCCGGGATCGCCCCGTTCGATGGCATCGGCCACCTCGTAGGCCTCCTCGATGGTGTACGGCACGATGCTGCGAAAATCCTGCTCGCGATCCCAGGGGCAGCCCGACACCGGGTCACGCAGGCGGGCCATGATATCAAGTAGCTTCTCGATATTACTCATAAGACATTGTTTATATTAATTCAGAAAAAACACGAAGCATCTTTGCTGTCGCCCCCCAGATACGATGGCCGGCATAGTGGTAGGCGTACACGGGAACTTCAACACCCCGGACGACCCGCACCGTGGTCTCGAGATTTGCGGTGTCGAGGATGAATGCCAG
>CAZQGA010000158.1:0-5837 GCA_964592735.1 uncultured Chromatiaceae bacterium
GTCGAGATGGCGGGTGGCTGCGTGAGGCGTTTGAGTTCGGCTTCCAGCATGGTCTGATCCACCGGCTCGCCTTCGAAGGCCATGCTGCGCGCCACCTTGCGTGGCAGGTTCGCCAAGCGGCGGCGCTGTTGCTCCGCCAACGGCAGGCTGCGCCAGTGGTTGATGGCTTCGATCCAATCCATGCGCGGCATTGTGTGAGACTCCATCATCGGGTTCAAGCTGTTCGGCCGCCGAGGCGCGCCAATCGGCCAGGCGCACGAGGGTTTCCAGCCAGGCGAGGCGAAACGGGCCATGCTGATCCAGCAACCGGAGCACACGCTCGGCCCATGACGGGCCCTGTTCTCCGAGGCCGATTTCCATCAGCGCGAGCTTGAGGATGGTAGCGGTACTGTGCTCGCCGTCGAAATCCAGCGCAGGCAGCAGATCGCCTTCATGGATACCACGGGCAAAGCGCCTGACGTCGGGACCGGCTGGTTCGGTGGGCATGGCGCGCAGGCTCATGCGCACCTTGCCGTGGTGGGCGAGGATCAGGTATGCGATGAGGTCTGCATCCGGCTCGCTGTCGTGCTGGGTCAGCCATCCCAGCATCGAGGCGAGTTCATGACGAAAAAAGGGTCGCGTATGTCGCATCGGTCCGGCGCAGTCGGACTTGGCCAGCGGCCGCACCGGATCGGCAGGCGGGCGGCAGCGGTACATGGACTGCTGAAACACCGTATGAAGCTTGCCGAGATCGTGCCACCGCCCGGCGCGCACCACCGCACCGCGATGGCTTGTCTCATCGACGGCGGCGCACAGACGAGCGGCGTGCTCGGCCACGTGGGCCAGATGATCAGCCAGCAGGACCGGGCGGTTCTGTCGTGAGCGCCAGTCGTCAGGGAAAGCTGGCTCGCTGTTGCCGCGCATCCCAGCAGACGGGAGCGACACCAACGCCCTTTTTATGCTGGCATCGAAACCGATGGCGACGTCATAGCCACCGTCGTTGCCACGAGCCAGCAGCACCATGCCCGGCCGCGGGATGCGATTACGCTCAAGCTTCCCCCACCGGCCAATCAGTGCATCCCAATGCCACAGCGCGACATCCTTACGCTTCGCAAAATCGATGATTTGTCCCATCGATGCCGGGCACAGCTCGTCGCGCATGGGACGGGGCTGAAGTTCGGGCTGGTTTGGATCGTCATTGAAGTCGCGCCAGAACACCTGCACGCCGGGTGTGTCGCTGTCGCGGATGTAGTCGGAGACATCGACGTCGAAGCCTGACAGGTCTGGATCGGTGTTGAAAAGATCGAAGAAATCCTTGCGTCGCAGCACCGCGGTGAGCGGGCTGTCTTCGTCGGTTGCCGGCAGGGCCTGCGGGCTGACACTTGTGAGGCTCGAGAGCCTGGTGCGCGCAGCATCCAGCGACTCATTGGTGTAGGGCAGCGTCAGCGCCTTGTCCGACTCGATGTCGACCCAGAACACTTGGGCGCCGCCCTGGTTGTGCTTGCCATCGCGGTTGCAGCGACCAAAGCGCTGTACCAGCGACGCCCATGGCGCCAATTCGGTAAACATCACCTTGGAGGAAATATCGACTCCGGCCTCGATGGCTTGCGTTGCTACGACGATCCGGTCAATGCCTTCATCGCGAAGCCGTTGCGCCTGTTCGGCACGCTCAGCCGGGCGGAAGCGGGCGTGGATCAGCAGGTCTGACTTGCCCGCCCGTTCCTTGCGCAGCAACTGAAAAAGCCGCTGCGCACGACCGACGTTGTTGAGAATAACGAGGGTTTGTGCGCTGGCGTCGTGTTGTTTGACAACCTCCGTGCACAGCGCTTCGAGGTAAGGCCCGGCGTTCTGCCTGCCGCTGTCCTGATCGAGGCGAAGCGCAGGCCGCAGCGACTTGACCGCATTCAGGCGCTCTCCGGCCTGCTGTCGATCCACATCGTCAATGGTACGGCGCTGCAATGAACTTGCGTGTGGCCTCAGGTCCACCGTCGCCAGCCATTCAGGCCGCAGGGTCGCCGACACCCAGAGAGAACGGCTGGGCTTGGCCAACTCGAAGCCCCGCCGAAACGCTTCGAGTTGGGCTGACGTCGTCAGCCCGGCGCCCATCAACTGCACTTCATCGTACACCCACAGGCAGTCGTTGTGCAGCAAGGCAAAGTGAATCGGCCAGTGGTAGCGGCTCATGCCGTAGCCGCGCATCAGCGCACGCGAGAGCAGCATGTCCTGGGTGCCGATGAGGATCATGTCCTCTTCCGGGTGCTCGACCCAGGAGTCGAGGTCAGCTTCGCCGCCCATCAACACATGGACAGATACCTTGCCGCTGCCTGATTCGGCATAAACACCGAGATTGCACAGCCAGGCGACGATGTTGTCCCGCGTCTGCTCGACCAGCACCCGCATTGGCAAACACCAGACCAGGCGGCGCGGAGTCGCGGCGTCGATGTCACTGTGGCGGCCACCTTCCCGCCAGCCGCGCTTCCACAACCACGCCAGCGTGACGGCCGCGGTCTTGCCCATGCCGGTTGGTACATCGAGCAGATCCGGCCATGGATCCAGAGCGAGTCGTTGTTGATAGGCATATGGCTGCCGCAGCTTCGTCGTCGCGGCAAAAAACCGCGCAAAAGCGGGGTCTGAGACGCTTTGTGCGGAGATGCCAGATGGTTCCATGTTCATCCTGCCAATCGTCTGCCGTTCAACGACTGCGCCACCCAAAAGTCATGCCGTGCCGGATTCAAGCCCGGACTGTGCGCAGCCGCGTGCCGCAAATGTAAGCAGCACCCGGAGTTTACACAGGTGGTGGCTCACAGGATGAGCCCGTCCAGCAACCCCCGCCCCTCCAGCCACTCGCGCGCGTCGTCCGCATCCTCCGCAAACCACGCGGCGGCGGAGCCGAGGCGAAAGGTGTAGCCCCAGGCATCCATGTCGGCGCACATGCGCGTGCGGCCCATGCCGGGGATGGCGTCCGCGAGCAGGATCTGCAGGTAGCACACCGCGTTTTCCTCCGGGATATCGCCGCCGGCGTCACGGTCGAGCACGCGCCGGCGCTCGTCGTCCATGCAGAGGAAGTGGCAGGCCTCGTGCATGGCTGAATGTACGGGCGTGTCGCTGCGGACGAAGAGCTGGCTGCGGACGAGGCCCGCCTCGGACTCGCCCCAGTAGCTGCCGGGGATCGCAGCGCCATCGGGCACGATGATGACCTCGAGGCCGCGTCGCCCGAGCAGCCGGCGCAGGCTGTCGAGCCCGACGTCGGCGACGGTCAGGACGGCGGGTGGCCGTGTCGGCTGGGTCGGCTGGTGCATGCCCGCATTGTCTTACAGCCGGTCGCGCAGCGCATACCAGAGCATGCCAAGGGTGAGCAGCGGCTGGCGCAGCAACGCGCCGCCTGGCCAGCGCGGTGCAGGCAGCCGGGCGAAGACATCGAAGCGCCCAGCCTGCCCCACAGCGGCTTCGGCGATGAGCCGGCCGGCGAGCGTGGCGGTGCCGATACCGTGGCCGGAGTAGCCCTGCGCAAAAAACCTGTTCGCGCCCAGCCGGCCGAGCTGCGGCAGGCGTGTGCGCGTGATGCCGAGCGTGCCGCCCCAGGCGTAGTCGATCGGCAGGTTGGCAAGCTGCGGGAAGACAGCGAGCAGGCGGGGGCGCATGAAGGCGGCGATGTCGCGCGGGAAGCCACTCCCGTAAGTCTCCCCGCCACCGAACAGCAGGCGGCGGTCGGCGGAGAGGCGGAAGTAATTGACGACGAAGCGGGTGTCGTGCACACAGACGTCGTCGCGGATCAGCGCCCGGGCACGCGCCACGTCGAGCGGCGCCGTGGCAATCATGAAGTTGTTGACCGGCAGGACGCGGCTCGCCAGGCGTGGCTCGAGCGCAGCGAAGTCAGCATCGCCGCCGAGCACCAGGCAGCGCGCCGTGACCGTGCCGCCCGCGGTGCGCACCGTCAGCGGATCGCCGTCGTCATGAGCAAGCGCCGCTGAATTCTCATGGATGCGCACGCCGGCCGCATCGGCCGCCGCAGCCAGCCCAAGCGCGTAGTTGAGCGGATGCAGGTGGAACGCGCCGCCGTCGAGCAGCCCGCCGTGATAGCGCGTGCTGCCGAGCATCGTCTGGAGTTCCGCAGGCGGCACGTAGCGGGCGTCAGCATACCCGTAATGACCGGCGAGGCGCGCCGCGCGCTCGCGCAGTTCAGCTGCGTGCACCCGCTTCGCGGCGACGACCAGCTGGCCGGCCCTCAGGTCGCAGTCGATGTGGTGCCGCTCGATGTGCTCCCGGACGCAGGCCTTGGCTTCTTCCGCCAACCCCCAGAGTTGACGGGCCATCGTGCGACCGAACTGCGCCTCGAGTTCGTCCTGGCCGAGGCGCTGCCCGCTGCCGACCTGGCCGCCGTTGCGCCCGGCCGCACCCGAGCCGATGCGTCCGGCTTCGAGCAGCACCACCGAGCAGCCGCGCGTGGCGAGATGCAGGGCGGCAGACAGACCCGTGTAACCGCCGCCAATGACGCAGGCATCCGCCGTCGCGTGGCCGGCGAGTGCCGGACGGTGACGGATGCCGCGGGCGGTGGCGAAATAACAAGAGTCCGGGTAGCCAGCCGCGACGGGAGAACTGCCATCCACACGAGCAACTGGACCTGGCAGCTGGGGCTGCCGGCTCATCGACAGGCACCGTACGCAGCGCAGGCCATGGGCATCGCAGGCCGTTGGCCGGCGTCAGGCAGCCTGGTGCGCCGCGAGGTCGAGCGTACGCAGCGCCTTCCCGACCAGCTCGTCCACCTGCGCCTCAGTGATGACGAGCGGCGGGGCGACGACCAGCGAGTCGCGCACATGGCGCATGATGAGCCCCTGCTCCACAGCGATGTCACGGCAGGCCTCACCGAGGTGGCGTCCGGCCGGGAAGCGCCGGCGCGTCGCCTTGTCTGCGACCAGCTCCAGCGCACCGAGCAACCCGACCGAGCGCGCCTCGCCGACCAGCGGGTGATCAGCCAGCGCCCGCCAGCGGCTCGCGAAGTACGGCCCGATCTGCTCGCGCACACGCTCGACGATGCCCTCCGCACGCATGACTTCCAGCGTGGCGATCGCCACCGCACAGGACACCGGATTACCCGACTGCGTGAAGCCGTGGAAGAACTCACCGCCACCTGCCACCAGCACGCTGGCGACGCGCTCGCCGACCAGCACGCCACCGAGCGGCAGGTAGCCGCTGTTGACGCCCTTGGCGAAGATCATCAGGTCGGGCTCCATATGATAGTGCTGCGAGCCGAACCACTCGCCGAGGCGGCCGAAGCCGGTGATGACTTCATCGGCGACCAGCAAAATGCCGTACTCGTCGCAGATGCGCTGGATCTCCGGCCAGTAGTAATCCGGCGGGATGATGACCCCGCCGGCGCCCTGTACCGGCTCGCCCATGAAGGCCGCAACCTTCCCGACGCCGAGTTCGAGGATCTTCTGTTCCAGCTCACCAGCCATCCTGAGCCCCAGTTCGTCCGGGTGCAGGTCGCCGCCCAGCTCGAACCAGTACGGCTGTTCGATGTGCACGACGCCCGGGATCGGCAGGTCACCCTGCGCCTGCTGTGCCGGCATGCCGCCCAGACTGATGCCGCCGATGGTGCTGCCGTGGTAGGCATTGCGGCGGCTGATGATGGTCTTTTTCTGCGGCTGGCCCTGGAGGTCCCAGTAGTGGCGCACCATGCGGATGATGGTATCGGCCGCTTCGGAGCCTGAATTTGTATAAAAGACGTGGTTGAAGGATGCGGGCGCGATCTCGGCGAGCATCGTCGCAAGCTCGATCGCCGGCGGATGCGTGCACTGGAAGAAGCTGTTGTAGTAGGGCAGCGTCTCGAGTTGCCGGGTGGCGGCCTCGATGAGCTC
>CAZQGA010000159.1:0-5771 GCA_964592735.1 uncultured Chromatiaceae bacterium
CTCTATGCCGACTGGGGCCCCGTCGTGGTCGCGACCCGCCCGCCCGGCAGCGGGGAGCAGTCGGCGAAGCGCCCACAGGGATTACGCTGGCGCAAGAGCAATCTCTGAGCGACTGCGTTCCTCAAAATAGGCAGCGAGGTCCTCACCGAGCGCCACGGGGCCGCCACAGTGCCTGCGGATGCCGAGGCGCGTGAGCGCGATGTTCCTGACGCCTGTCGCCGCCACCAGGCGGTCACCCCCCCTGTCTGTCTGCCTTGCAAATCAGGCTCCAGCGTCTGGCCGGATGATTGGCAAGTTCATTGACAATCACGCCGTACTTCAATAGCGTTGGCCGCAGTACCGGGAGAGGGGAATTCCATGTCCAGGACAACCAGATTCCATCGTGCGTGGGCTTTGTGCATGGGTGCTGCCTGTTCGGGGGTGGCGCTGACAGCGGCCATTCCGGCAGTCGCACAAACGAGCAGGGAAGCGGGCCCGACCGAAATCATCGTCACGGCCCAGAAGCGTGAGCAGAGCGTGCAGGACGTGCCGATCTCGATGACCGTGATCGGTGGCGACCAGCTGCAGAACTTCGAGATCAAGAACTTCATTGACCTCGATCGCTATGTGCCCAACTTCTTCGTCCAGGAGACGCCAGGCAACAACGCCTATTACATTCGGGGCATCGGCTCGACTCCGGGCAACCTGGCCTTCGAGCAGACCGTTGGCCTTTTCGTAGATGGCCTCTACGGTGGCCATGCCCGGCAGTTCCAGGCGCCGTTTCTCGACATCGAGCGTGTCGAAGTGCTGCGCGGCCCGCAGGGTGCGCTCGTCGGCAAGAACACCAGCGCAGGCGCGATCAGCATCATCACCGCCCGGCCGACCCGCACGATGACGGGATCCGTGGATGCCAGCTATGAATTCGAACAGCAAGGTACACGCCTGGCGGGCGTGGTTTCAGGCCCGCTTACGGATTCCATCAGCGCACGCTTTGCCGGCCAATATGAAGATACGGACGGCTACATCAAAAACCTGATTTTGGGTGGCGATGAACCCAAGCGTGAATCGTATTTTGGCCGTGCCTCATTCCTCTTCGACATCAGCGAAAAAACCGATGTGCTGCTGCGGCTGGAGGCTGGCAAGGTCGACCTGACCGGCAATCCGGTTGAGCGTTTCCTCACGGCCGCCGATCCCGATCTCGAGCGCTCGACCCACGGTTTCCCGGGGTTCGTCGGCAAGGATTTCGATGACACCGATACTTTCAACACCTCGGCAACCGCCAACTTCCATCTCGGCGATTTCCTGTTGACGTCGGTCACGGGCTTTTCGTCCTACGACTTCAAGAAGAGACTGGATTCGGATTTTGGCCCTGCTGACCTGTTTGCCTCGATGTTTGCGGAGGATTTTTCGCAGGTGTCGCAGGAGATCCGGCTCATGTCGCCGACGGATCGGTACCTCGAATACATCGTCGGCATCTACGCCCATTACAACGACTATGCGATGGACCAGAAGACACGGCTCGACTTCGGGCCCTTTGATGGCCTGTCCAGCCGTTCCTTCCAGCAGTACAACACCGCGGTCTCGACCTATGGCAGCATGACTGTCAACGTCACCGAGGACTTCCGTGTCCTTGGCAGCCTGCGTTACAGCTTCGACAAGCGCACCGCAAACCAGACCCGGGCCATTGACGGCGTAGTCCTGCCGAGTTACCTCGCTACGCCGCTCCAGGGCAGGCTGTACGAAAGGGAATGGGATCCATCGCTGACGGTTCAGTTTGATGCGACGTCTGACGTCATGCTGTATGCATCTTATGGCGAGGGTTCCAAGTCCGGGGGCTTCATCGGCGCCCAGGCAGCGACGACACAGAACCAGTTCATCATCAAGCCCGAGTCGTCCGAGACCTGGGAAGCGGGCATCAAGCTCGCGGCGCTGGATCGGCGCTTGCGCCTGAATGCTGCTGTTTTTCGTACGACTTTCGATGACCTGCAGGTCTCCACCTGGGATACGACGATCGCGGCCTTCGTGACTTCGAACGCAGGCAAGGCGCGCAGCGAGGGCATCGAGAGCGATTTCAGCTTGCTGGTGTTCGATGGTTTCAGTCTGACTGGTTCGTTCGCCTATCTCGACACCCAGTTCATCGATTTCCCTGGTGCCCTGTGCGCCTGGGATGCCGTGGGATGCACGCCGGCGACCAATAACGCCAAGGGCCGGCCGCTGCCGCGGGCGCCCAAGCGCAGTGGCAGCCTGGGCTTCAACCTGGACCGGCCGCTCATGGACGGTTGGGATTTCATTGCCAGCGGCGTGTGGACGTTGCGCAGCTTTGCCTATCTCGAGGAGACGTATAACCCGGCGGCTGGGCAACAGGGTTTTGGGAAGTATGACCTGCGTGCAGGCGTCCGCAGCACGGACGATCACTGGGAACTGGCTCTGGTTGGCAAAAACCTCGGCGACAAGGTGACGGCATCCCATGCCTTCAATACGCCGGTGACCGGGGGTATCTCGAAGTTCATCCAGCAGCCGCGTACGGTCGCGCTCCAGGTGAAATACAACTTCTGACACGATCCATTTACGCGAGACGGCGGGGCACGGCATCTGCTTGCCGTGCCCCTTCTTTTTCGGGTGTGGCCCAATCCGGCTGGTACTGCTGCGGCAGGCCGGCCAGTACCGGCCCAGGGGGATGTATTCGTGTGCCCTGGGTGCTGTCCAGCTAATGCCTGCCTGCGGGAGTGGCAGGATTCTGACGCTGGTCTCTCGCGAGAAAATCAGTCACCGCATCGATTGCCGCGAGCGTAGCGGGCAAGGTCTTGCGATTGCTGGCCACCGGGTGGCTGGCAAAGCGGACAATGACCAGCTGGTTGGCGGGATCGATGCAGATCAACTGGCCACCGACGCCCAGTGCCATCGCCTGCCCCGTCGCACGGTGCCACCACTGGTTGGCGTAACTTCCTCCTGCAAGACCCGGGTACCTGGCCTTCACGAAGGCTGCGGGATCGCCGGGCGAGAGGATTTCCCGGGCAACCGCTTCGGGCAGGATCTGCCGGTTGTTCCAGCGGCCGCGGTTCCGGATCATTTCGCCAAAACGCGCCATGTCGCGCAGCGAGGCGTTGAGGCCTCCGCCCCCGAATGCGGTGCCGATGCGGTCGACAACCACTGCTGCTTCCTGCTCCATGCCCATCGGTTTCCAGATCCGTTCGGCGAGCTGGGTGGCGAACGGCGCGCTGCCGGCGCGCTCCACGATCCATTGCAGGGCCAGGGTATTCGGTGTGCGGTACACGAAATCCCCGCCATGGCGATCTTCCCCGCCGAGGCCCGAGACAAACGCGAAACTGCCTGGTGGAGCGTCGTAGCCGGCGGGTGCCGGTGCGATACCTGCGGCGATCATCATGCGTGTCACGTCGGTCAGTTGGGCGCCGATGCCAACATATTCTTCATCGAAGGCGATGGAAGTCCGCATGTCGAGGATGTCGCGGACAGTCGCATGGCCAAAGCCCGACCCGGAAAGTTCCGGCACGTAGCTCGCTGCTGCCTGATTGGGCGCCAGCCTGCCTTCCTGGATCAGGAGCAGGGCCAGCGTGCCGACGAAGCTCTTGGTGGCGGACATCGCCGTGTGCCGGCCATCGGGTTGCAGCGCACCGGCATAGCGTTCATAGACGATGCGTCCGCGGTGCAGGATGAGGAGGCCGTCGGCATAGCTGGCGTCGAAGGCTTCGTCGAGGCTCGAGCCGTGGCCATCGGGAGTGGTGAAACTGATGCCTCCGAGCTCCTTCCGGAGGGCCATCGGCAGTGGTGACACCGGTCCTGCACGATGCACCGGCACCGTCGGCAGCAGCGCCTGCTGGTTGGCGTAGGCCCAGCGTGTTTTCGGGAATGCAAACATGCTGCCGTCATCGGACCGGACCTGCTTGTCGGGTGGCACCGGACTTCCCTGCATCAATCCGAGCACCTGCGGGTCCGACTGGGTGGCGGTCAGCACCGGCGGTGTATCGGCCAGGGCCGTGGCGGCCAGCACCAGACCGCTGGCGAGCACGATGCGCATGCCCTGCATGGTTGGCGTCCCTTCTCAGTAAGCCGCCAGGTCTTCGCCAAACTCGACCGGACCGGCGTAGTGCTTGCGGATGTCGCGGAGCATGGCGTCGCGATCGATCACTTCGGTCCGCAGCGGTGTGCCGAAGTGCGTGAGCACGACCTTCTTCACCCCGGCCGCTGCTGCCAGGCGGCCGACGTTTTCTGGCGTGAGGTGTTCCTGCGCCATGTGGTCGATCAGTGGCTGCTGGTTGATCCCGGTCGCTGCCTGGCGTTCACGCAGGCTGATCGCCACGGAATCCAGGTCGATCACCTCGCTGACCAGCAGGTCTACGCCCCTGGCGAGATCCTCCACGGCCCGGCTGGGACCGGTATCACCGGTGAATACGATCGAGCGGCCTGGCAGGTCGAAGCGATAGGTGTAAGAGCGGTCGCGCCCATGGTCGGTTATGGGCAGTGTCATGGTGCTGTAGTGTGTGTTTTCGACAGCACGAACTGTTGCCACCCCGTCACGATAGACTTCCCGCGCCGTCGTGACCTCCCAGTCCTGGCCGGAGAAGATCGAGGCCATGGGCCGCAGGTCAGGCAGTTCCGGACGGAAAATGGCTTCCCCGCTCGCGAGTGCCTTGAGCGTATCCCTGACCAGGGCGTGCGTTCCGGGTGGACCGTAGAAGCTCACCGGCGCCTGGCGCCGTGCCATCCAGTCGAAGGCCAGAAATCCCATGAGCCCGGCGGTGTGATCAAAATGCAGGTGCGTGATGAAAACCGCGTCGACGGCGTTGATCCGGGCACCGGCATGGACGATCTGGCGCGGTGCGCCCTCACCGATGTCGATGAGGTAGGTCTTGTCGCCGGCCTGCAGCAGGTTCGCCGGTTGCGAGCGACCGAGGCGGGCGACGGGTCCGCCGCCCGTGCCAAGCAGCACAAGCTTGTCCGCGGCGGACCCAGCCTGGGGTGTCAAGGCTGCTGCTTGCGCAGGAGGGGCCGCCGGCGGTGCCGGGGTGCTGGCGCAGGCAGCGAGAGGCGTCATGACTGCCATGAGAGCCAGAATGGGAAGGTGTCGGTCCATGGAGGATCTCCTTGCCTGCCAGGTCAATGATCGCACGGCTGCAGGCTGGCGCCGGCAGAGTCTATTATCAGCTGTGTGGAGACTGGCGATGCCCGTGATTCGTCGGATTCCGTCATTTTTAGAGCCCGGAGTACCGGTTCCATCCGGGGTGGAAAGCCTTGCGGTGGTAGTGCGGTGAACAGGAGTCTCACATGGCGATCATGGTCGACAAGGAGCGGTTCGCTGGGTTCATCGGCAGGCGCCTGGTCAACGAGGCCTGGCTCGAGATCGACCAGGCGCGGATCGATGGTTTTGCCGCCATCACCGGGGACCACCAGTTCATCCACGTCGATCCGGTCGCGGCACGCGCGACACCCTGGGGTACGACGATCGCACACGGCTTCCTGACGCTCTCCCTCCTGCCGCAACTCCTCGAGCCCATCCAGCTGAAGCTCGCGGGCGCAGCCTGGGGCATCAACTACGGGCTCGACCGGCTGCGGTTCCTCAGCCCGGTGCCGGTCGGCTCGGCGATCCGTGCGGCCTCGACCCTGCTCGGCGTGGAGGAGAAAGGGGCGGGGCGCCTCCTCATGAAGTCGCAGGTCGAAGTGGAGATCCGTGGCCACGAGCGCCCGGCGCTCGTTGCCGATATGCTGGCCATGTGGGTCCTGGGCGGCGGGGCTGGGCCGTGACATCGACAATGAGGGCGGTGCTCTGCCGGCGG
>CAZQGA010000160.1:0-5757 GCA_964592735.1 uncultured Chromatiaceae bacterium
CCTCCACCCACATGTGCACCGTCATCCAGCGCCAGTAGTCGGAGATGGCGAAGTTCGATCCCGGCGTCATCAGGACGCTGAAGAACAGGAACGCCACCATGATGCCGCTGCCCCAGAGGAGCCATGCCGGCACGGACCAGACGTTCTTCATCGTGATCCAGGGCTTCACACCGCGGTAGATGATGAAAATCCACAGCGAGAAGGCCAGCAGCATGACCCACTGGAAGACGCGGCCCATCTCGATGAATTCCCAGCCCTGGCTGCCCCACCAGTACGCCGTCTTCTCATCCAGCCAGGCGCGCTGGCCGGCGTAGATGCCGAAGACGCAGCCGAGCGCCACGATCACCGCCATGACGAACAGCAGGTTGATCAGGAACTTCTGTCCCTTCGGAACCTTCGTCAGCCGTGGCAGGAAGAAGATCGTGTAGCCGACCCAGCAGGTAAAGAACCAGAAGATCTGCAGGATCGCGTGATAGCTGCGGGAGATCTGGAACGGGATCAGGTCATTGAGCTGGATGCCAAACGGCCGCATGAAGTCCCAGGCTGCGATGACGCCGCTCAGGACCTGGAGGCCGAACACCACCATGGCCAGCACGAAGAACTTGTAGGTCGCGCGCTGGGTCTCCCGCACATAGCCGTTCTCGAGGTCGGACGTCGTCAGCGAATGGCCATTGATGCCTTCGCCGGTGAAGACGTCGATCGGCTGCTCCTTCATCTGCCCGTAGACATACAGCACCATGCTGATGCCGATCCAGAGCAGGAAGATGGAGATGAACGTCCAGATGAACGTGGCCGTCGTCGGCACGTTACCGAGTTCCGGCTCATACGGCCAGTTGTGCGTATAGCTGTAGACCTCGCCCGGCCGGTTGGCCGCCGAGACCCAGCCACCCCAGTAGAAGAAGGAGGTCACGTCACGAATGTTGTCCGCACCGACCACCGCCTCGTTGACGGGATCCATCCGCTCCGGATAGGTCGGGTCCGTGAACATCCGCGTGTAATGCTGGTACAACTCCTCAAACGCGAAGACCTGGGCATCATTCAGGATGATCTGCCCGGCATCCGCATCGTAGGTGTTGTTGTGCATCTCCTTGAGCACGCGCTGGGCGACTGCGTCCTTGTCATGCTGCGTGAGGGCCTGCGCACCTGTCCGTGTCTTCAGCTCGTTCTCGTAATACGTGCGCATCGACACACCGATGCGATGCATGGCTTCGGCCGTGAAGTCCGGACCACGCTCCGCACCGTCACCCCAGAAAGAGCCATAGAGCATCAGGCCCCTGACGTGGAAGATCTCCTTGCCGTGGGCAATCATCTCCGGGCTGGCGACGATTTCACCACTGGGAGACACGAAGTTCGCAATTGGGGGTGCACCTACGTAGGTTTCCCTGCCCAGGTAAACCAGGCCTGCGATACTGATGGCGGCAACAATCAGGAAATGTGTGAACCAGTTTTTCTTGTTCAGCAACCACATTGCCAGATTGGAGTCGCCCGGACTCACGCTTTCTGCTTTTGTGCTCATAGCTTATGGCTCCTTTATCTAGGGTCGCCACTCCCGACCGAAATGGTAGGTACAGGGTGCGACGGCCCCAGCTCCCCGTTAATGATCCACGTCAAGTCTGGGGCTGTAATAGCGGGTACAACCATAAGTGATACTACGTAGCGGCGGGACGTTCGGGAAGCCTGCGGCAGGCCAGCAGCGGACTGGGGAACGCACGCCATCTGCAGTCGATACACTGGCGATACTGGGTTCATTACTTATTGACCTGTCCCGCAACCGCCACAAAAATCGGGCCATGACGGGGTGTGTGCCAGGCAAGCAGCGCCGAGGCGACACCGGCGAGACGAGGGAAGGAAAGCGGCCCACATGAAATCCAGGATCTTCTCGTGGTTCAAGCCTGGCGCTACAGAACCACCGGCTGCAGACGCGGCGACTGCTCCAGCCAGCGGAGAAACTGTTGCGGAATCACCACGTATTGCCAGGAGCGGAACCCGTGATGGCCCCGTCGAGGCCCGCTACGCCAATGGGCAGCTGGGCTTCCAGGGCAACTACGTCAATGGCCGCATGGAAGGGCCGCAGGCGTGGTATCACCACAACGGCCAGTTGCGCGAGCGGCAGACTTATCACAACGATGTCAAGGAAGGCGCCTGGGAGATGTTCCATCCCAATGGGCAGTTACGCTCCCGGGGCCATTTCACCGCTGGCCAGCGCAACGGACCCTTCGAGGTCTATTACACCGACGGACAGTTGCGCTCCCGCGGCACGCATCGGGATGACCTCCGCAATGGGCGCTACAAGTCGTTCTACGAAAACGGCCAACTGCAAAGCCGCGGCGATTACCTCGCAGGAAAGAAGACCGGTGCCTGGGATGAATTTTACGAAAACGGCCAGCCAAAGCTGAAAGCCAGCTACCAGAATGACCGGGTGGACGGATTATTGGAGTCATTCCATGCCAATGGCTGCCTGCAGGCGCGCGAGAACTACCGCGAAGGGAAGCGGGATGGGCACTGCGAGTCCTATTTCGACAATGGGCAGCTGAAAACCCGCGGCAGCTACAAATTCGGTGTACTCGACGGCCCCTACGAAATCTATGACAGTAACGGCGACCTGAAGGAAACAGGTGCCTACCGGCATGGTGCTGCCAGGTAAGCCCGCAGCGACGGTTCCTCCTCATGCTGAACCTGACCAATCTCATCCGGAAGTGGCGTTCGCATTTCAAGCGGCCAGACGGGCCGACGGAGTGGTTCCACGACAACGGCCAACTGGGATTCCGTGGAACGTTCAAGGACGGCAAGGAAGAGGGTCCCTGGGAGTTTTACTACGCCAGCGGCCAGCTGGAATTCAAAGGCAGCTACCGGGAGGGTGAGCGCGACGGTCCCTGGCAATCCTTCCATGAAAATGGCCGCCTGAAGGTCCGCGGCCAGTCGCACGAGGGCAGGCCGGATGGCGTATTCGAGCGTTTCTACGAAACCGGGCAACTGTTCGAGCGCCTTACCTATCGCAACGGCGACCTCGACGGCTCCTACGAGAAATTCCACGAGAACGGGCGACTCGCCGAAGCTGGTCGTTACCACGAGAGCCGTGCGGAGGGACTCTGGGTCTTCTACTACGCCAACGGCCAGATCAAAAAGCGCGGCCGCTTCTTGAACCGCCGGCGATCAGGCGTCTGGGAGTACTTCGACGAGGCTGGCCGGCTGCTCGAGCAGCGCAGCTTCAAGACCGACGATGCCGGGGCGTTCTACTAGGCCCGTCCGTTCAGCGCTCCAGCATCGCCAGCTTCCCCGGCACCCCGTCCCACTCCTCCGCATCCGGCGGCGGCGGCTTCCCGGCGCGGATCTTCGGCCACACATTGGCCAGTTGCTCATTGATCTGGATGAAATGGCGCTGCTCCGGGGGTACGGCACGCTCATCCATGATGGCCCCCACGATGCAGGCCGGCTCACAAAGGCCGCATTCGATGCATTCGTCCGGGTTGATCACCAGAAAGTTCGGACCTTCGGCAAAGGCATCGACAGGACAGACATCAGCACAATAGGTGTGCTTGCAGTTGATGCAGTTCTCGGTGACGACGAGTGCCATGGCAGTTCACCCCGGACTTGCGGCGGTGGCCTGGGTGGACACCAGCCGATTGACCGCAGGCTAACGCGCTGATGGCGGCCCCTGCGATGGTGGAATTCCCTTACCCGGGCTTCACCTGCCCTGCCGGAGATCCGCTGCCGGGCCGTGGCCCACCCAGGCTGCGTGCGGTGAAAGCACCGAGGCCCGCACCAAAGGCGACGTGCCCCAGGACGGTGATCAGGATCACCAGCACGATTCCCAGGACCAGCACGAGGAATCTGAAGAAGCCGCCCATGCCGAGCGTCTCTACGAGATCGTCCACCAGTCGCCCACCCAGACTGCCGGTACCCATCACAGACAGGAAAATTGCCGGCGCCAACGCTATGGCGCCAAACACCACGGCAAACGCCCTGATCAGGCTGCGGCCCTGTGGATACGGCGCATAGCGGTCGGCAATCCGGCGGACCAGCCAGCGCGAGCAGAGGAATGCCAGCCAGACCCCAGCACCCATGCCGATGAGGATGGCAAGGAGCATCAGCCTGCCTGGCCACTGCCGCGGCCGCGGCCGCGGCCGAGCAGAGCCATGACGACCCGCGCACTGAACAGGCCCAACAGGAAAAGGAAACCGGAGAAGCCCGCCCAGACGCCAAGCCAGAGCAGAACCGTCCGCGCCCGAGCCTTCAGCAGGAAGGAATCGTAGTCCGCCTCGGTATGCAGGACGAGGTGATGATCGTAGTCGAACAGGCGGATGGCGCGGCAGGGCACACCCGGCTCCGGGTAGACATTCGCATCGCCGGCATCCGTCATGCCACGCCATTGCTGGCATTCCGGTGCCCGCAGATCGGCGACGATGGCCGCATCGTGACGCGGCCAGGTGCTGACGATCATGACGACGGCCGACACCAGGAAAACGAGGGCAAACATGCCCCAGAAGCGCTGCCAGGGACTGAGTCGCTGCATCATTTCGGGCTCCTGCCCGTCACGCCGGGAATACGGTAAGAACAAACTTTACTCATGCTGCAGGCCTGGCGCCACCCGGGCAATCAGGAAAACCCGCAACAGGCCGGCACACCCCGCGAAGGAGTCAGCGCCATGGTTGCCGAACCGCCGCAGACAACACGACAGCGCCCAGGCCGTAAACGAACAGCCAGGCGGCCGCCGAAGCCCAGAGCGCAAACTCGCGATGCGCGGGCAGGAGCCAGCCACCGGCGACACGCACGAGGACCGCCAGCGCCAGGACAACCTGCAAGGCCTGCAGCAGGTCCCGCCGGGGTCGGACGTAGTGTGCCCGCTGACGCGCAATCCGCAGCAGCATCGCCAGCGTCATGGTGCCGATGCCACCCGCCGCCAGGGCATGCAGGGCACCGGAATCCGGCGGCAGGATGAATCCCAGGCGCTGCAACCCAACCAGCGTCAGGCCCAGTCCGATCCAGAAGAAGCCCAGGTGCAGAGGCCAGGTCTCCGGGTCGTAGAGGACCCCCCGGCTGTGCCAGCGCCTCATCTGCAGCGCAATCAGGCCAGCCAGCAGCAAGGCAACCACGGCCGCTGCCTGCTGCAGGCCGAGGGCATCGAGCAGCAACAGCGCCGCGACACCGAAGATGCGTGCCGGCTCGAGCCAGGGCGTGGGCGGCAGTCGCAGCAGATGGCCGCGTGCCCGCAATGAGCCGATCGTTGCGGTGGGCACTGCACGCCCACCCACCACCATGATCAACAGCACCACCACGTACACCGAGAGGGCTGCCGGGCTCTGGCTGGCGGTGGGCAGCCAGCCCGCCAGCGTGGCATAGGTCACGAGGCCGGCGATGCCCAGGGCGCCGACCACGCCCGGAAAGGCCAGGTTGCGAACCCGCTTCACCGCCCGGAAGCGATGTACGCCAAGCAGGGCCAGGCCAACCGGAAACACGGCGCCCGCCAACAACTGCTGCCAGGAAGTCATGATGCCGGGTGGCATAAGTGCGGCCACACGGCCCGTGAGCCACAGCAGCCAGAGCGTCAGCACCGCACGCCGGTCGAGCGTCGGCAGCAGGTAGCCAGCGACCACCGCAAAGGCGTAGCCGAAGACCATCTCCCGTCCATGCCAGGCCGCAGACACGGCGGGCCAGTCGAGCATGCCATCGCGCACCGCAAGCCAGGCCAGCACATTCACCGGGGCCAGGAGCAGCGCGGAGGGACAGGTGACGACGAGCACGGTGACCGCGGTCTCG
>CAZQGA010000161.1:0-1655 GCA_964592735.1 uncultured Chromatiaceae bacterium
CTCGCTGGCGGTGGAGGGTGAATTTGATGATTGCCAGCGGCTCGTCAAGGCCGCGTTTGGCGATGCTGCCCTCGCCAGGGCACACAACCTGTGTTCGGCCAACAGCATCAATGTGGGGCGATTGCTGCCGCAGGCAGCCTACTACGTGAAGACCAGCCTGGATCACTTCCGGCGTACCGGCCAGCCCGCGAGCTTCATCATCCCGACCGGCAACCTTGGCAATGCCTTTGCCTGCGTCTGGGCGCGACATGCAGGGCTGCCCATCGATCGAATCGTGCTGGCAACCAATGCCAATACAACGGTGGAGGATTTTCTCGCCACCGGCCAGTGGCTGCCGCGGCCAACGGTTGCCACCCTTGCCTCGGCCATGGACGTCGGCAACCCGAGCAACATGGAGCGGCTGCGGGATCTCTGCGGCACCGATGTCGAGCAGGTCCGGGAGGAAGTCAGTGCCGTTGCGGTATCGGATGACGACATCCGCGCGACCATCCGCGACGAGTATCGCCGCAATGGCTCGATGCTTTGTCCGCATACGGCCACAGGCTTTTATGCCTACCGGCATCTGTCTGTCGTGGAACGTGCCAAGCGGCACTGGGTGGTGGTGGCGACTGCACACCCGGCCAAGTTCGATACCATCGTCGAGCCCCTGCTCGGGGTAACGATTGAACCACCGACGGAACTGCTCAGGCTCCTGCAGTTGCCTGCGCATTTCGAGACGATCCGGCCGGAACTCTCCCAGCTTGCGGCCCACCTTGGAGAGCGGAGCGCGCAAGGCTGATTGCGGGATGACGACCCCCTCGCGATTGCCGCTGCTTGTCGCACTCGGCTCGCTTGTCGTGGCGGGCCTGCTTGCTGCTGCGTTGTGGTGGTACATCCGGCGCCGGCGTGCCGGCAGCATTCCGGTACGGCTTCAGCGAGTCACGGAGGACCTGCTGTCAGGGGTGCTGATCCCGCATCTGGAGGGTGGCCAGATCCACCTGGAATATCTCCTGTTGACCCGCCAGGGTATCGTCGTGATGGATCTGCGTGATGTGGTCGGCCATGTGTTCGGCAGCGACAGCATGCAGGAGTGGACGGTGCTGGATCGCAGTCGCCGCGCCACTTTCGCCAATCCACTGCCGCCCCTCTACGACCGGGTCGCAGCCGTCAGCCGCCTGGTGCCGGATGTTCCGGTACGCGGAGTTGTCGCATTCACGGCAGCTGCCCGCTTCAGCAAGGGTTTTCCGCCAGACGTCACCACCCTGGATGCGCTGCTCGAGGAACTGGCCAGGAGCCGTGAGTCTGGTGACGAACTGCCTGGTGATGTACTCGGTACGGCCTGGGAGCGCCTGCGTCGCGAGGTTGTCAGCCGGGAGAACTGAGGTTGGCTGGCCAGGTCGGGAGCCGGAAGAGCAACTCGGTGTTGCGCGTCGCCGCTGCGGCCAGTGTTGCCGGTTCGACTCCCATGCACTGCGCTGCCGTCTGCAGCACCACCGGCAGGTTCGCCGGCTCGTTGCGCCGGTTGCGGGAGATGCGGCCAAGGGAGCGCGGCAGCAGGTACGGGGCATCGGTCTCGAGCATCACTCGATCGAGCGGCAGCGTTGCCACGGCGTGGCGCAGGCTCTCGCCGCGGTTGTCGTCGCAGATCCAGCCGGTGATGCCGATGTACAGGCCGA
>CAZQGA010000161.1:1665-5702 GCA_964592735.1 uncultured Chromatiaceae bacterium
CTCCAGGTAGGCTTCCATCTGTTCGCGGGTGCCGGTGAAGCAGTGGGCGACACCACCTGCCAGTTCGCCGATCCGTTCGCGGATGATCGCCAGGAAATCGGCATGGGCGTCGCGCTGGTGAAGGAAGACAGGCTTGCCGATGGCAGCGGCCAGCCCAAGCTGCTTTTCGAAGGCCCGCTGCTGCTCCGGTCGCGGAGAATAATCCCGGAAATAGTCCAGGCCGCACTCGCCGATGGCCACCACTTCGCTGTGGGTGGCGAGCTCGACGAGCTGTGCGGCTGTTTCCGGCCCGAATCCGGCGGCGTGATGCGGATGGACCCCGGCGGTGGCGAACAGCTGCCCGGGCTGGCCACGGGCGAGATCCAGCGCCTGGCGACTGCATGCAGTCGTGCTGCCCGTGATGATCAGGCGTGAGATGCCGGCAGCCGCCGCTCGTGCCACGACTTCGGCGCGGTCATGGGCGAATGAGTCGTGCGTAAGATTGGCGCCGATGTCGATCAGGTTCATGGATGCGCCGGACGCGAGCTGCTTCAGTCGAGTATCGCCAGCACGGCGGGCAGGGCGTCGCCCGCCGGCATGCGCAGCGTGAGATCCACCTGGTTCGAAACCGGAGTCTCCTGCGGGTTGATCTCCACCACCCGGGCGCCAGCGCGACGCGCCAGGACGGCCAGGCCCGCGGCTGGCTGCACGATGGCCGAAGTGCCGACCAGGATCAGCAGGTCACAATGAGCCACCGCCGTTTCGCTGGCCAGCAGGATCTGGCGGGGGATCGGCTCGCCGAACCAGACGACATCGGGACGCAGGCGGGCACCACAGGATGGACAACGCGGCGGCTTGGTCGTCCCCGCGACGGCAGCCTCGACGATGCAGCGCTCAGTGCTGCAGCGGTTGCGATGGATGTTGCCGTGGAATTCCAGCACGGCGCGGCTGCCGGCCTGTTGGTGCAGGCCGTCGACATTCTGGGTCACCAGAGTGAACTGCGGCAGCAATCGCTCGAGTGCGGCTATGGCCAGATGTGCAGCGTTGGGCTGTGCACGTGCGATCAGCTCGCGTCGCCATTGATACCATTGCCAGACCAGTGCCGGATCGCGTTCAAAGGCTTCGGCGGTGGCGAGGTCCTCCGCACGATAGCGCGCCCAGAGCCCGGACTGCGGATCGCGAAATGTCGGAATGCCACTCTCGGCCGAGACCCCGGCGCCGGTCAGCATGACCGTGCGCCGGGATGACCCCAGTGCGGCTGCCAGTGCCGCGACTTCCGGAGCCGTGGCTCTCACGCGGCGGGCTTGGCGTCCACGATCTGGCGCAGCACATACTGCAGGATGCCACCGTGCTCGTAGTATTCGCGTTCCCGTGGCGTATCGATGCGTACCCCCGCCTTGAACTGCGTGGTCCTGCCATCGTCCGCAGTGGCAATCACCGTGACGCTGCTGGCCGCACCGCCCTTGATGCCGGTGATGGCAAAGCGCTCGTGCCCGGTCAGGCCCAGCGTCTGTGCGTTTTCGCCGTCAGCAAACTGAAGCGGCAGGACACCCATGCCGATCAGGTTGGAACGATGAATGCGTTCGTAGCTTTCGGCGATGACCGCCTTCACGCCAAGCAGCATCGTGCCCTTGGCGGCCCAGTCACGTGATGAACCGCTGCCGTACTCCTTGCCGGCCAGGATCACCAGTGGCACACCATCGCGCTGGTAACGGGCCGAAGCATCGAAGATGCTCATCTGCTCGTTGCCGGGAAGGTGGCTGGTGACACCGCCCTCGACGCCGGGCACCAGCTGGTTGCGCAGGCGTATGTTGGCGAAGGTGCCGCGGATCATCACCTCGTGGTTGCCGCGCCGCGCCCCGTAGGAGTTGAAATCCTTCGGGCTGACGCCGTGCTCGACGAGGTAGCGGCCCGCGGGGCTGTCGACGGCGATGGAGCCTGCCGGCGAGATGTGGTCGGTGGTCACCGAGTCACCGAGTACTGCCAGCGCACGGGCTCCGGTGATATCGGCGATCGCAGATGGTTTGCGGGTCATGCCGGCGAAATAGGGTGGGTTGCGGACGTAGGTGGAGTTCTCGTCCCAGGCATAGACCTCGCCGGCGGGAGTGGGCACCTTCTGCCAGTTGGCATCGCCTGCGAAGACGCTTGCGTAGCTCTCCCGGAACATGCGGGCATCGAGGCTGCTGCTGACCAGGGCGCTGACTTCCTGCTGGGTGGGCCAGATGTCGCGCAGGTACACCGGCTTGCCATCGGCCCCGATGCCGAGCGGATCCCGGGTCAGGTCAACGCTCATTGAGCCTGCCAGTGCATAGGCGACGACCAGCGGGGGAGAGGCGAGGTAGTTCATGCGTACCTGCGGATGGATGCGCCCCTCGAAGTTGCGGTTGCCGGACAGCACGGCACAGCCCACGAGCTTGCTCGCCTTCACGGCAGCGGCGATATCGTCATGCAGAGGCCCGGAGTTGCCGATGCAGGTGGTGCAGCCGTAACCGACCAGGTTGAAGCCGAGTGCTGCCAGATCCGGAAGCAGGCCGGCCTTCTCCAGGTAATTGGTGACCACCCGCGAGCCGGGTGCCAGGCTGGTCTTGACCCAGGGCCTGACGGCCAGGCCACGCCGCTGTGCATTGCGTGCCAGCAGGCCGGCGGCGACCATCACCGAGGGATTGGAGGTGTTGGTGCAACTGGTGATGGCGGCGATGAGCACGGCGCCATCGGCTACCTCGAAAGACTTGTTGTTGCGCTTGACGACTGCCTTGCCGTCGCCTTCGCGGTTGCCGATGAGATCCTTGACCTGGCGGCTGTACGCCTCGCTGACCCCGGACAGCGGCAGGCGATCATGCGGCCGGCGCGGGCCAGCCAGCGTCGGCTCGATGCTGCCGAGGTCGAGTTCGAGCACGTCGCTGTAGAGCGGCTGCGCCTGGCCATCCTCGCGCCACAGGCCCTGGGCGCGGGCATAGGCTTCGACGAGCGCCACATGCCCGGCGTCACGCCCGGTGAGTTCGAGGTAGCGGATGGTCTCGCGGTCAATGGGGAAGATCGCGCAGGTACTGCCGAACTCCGGCGACATGTTGCCGAGGGTTGCCCGGTCAGCCAGCGGCAGGTTCCCGAGCCCGTCGCCGAAGAACTCGACGAACTTGTTGACCACGCCCTTCTTGCGGAGTTTCTCCGTGAGGGTGAGCACGAGGTCGGTTGCCGTTGCACCTTCGGGCAGGCTGCCCGTCAGCTTTACGCCAAGGACCTGTGGAATCAGCATGGTGACGGCCTGGCCGAGCATGGCTGCTTCCGCCTCGATGCCGCCCACACCCCAGCCAAGGACACCCAGGCCGTTGACCATCGTCGTGTGGGAGTCGGTGCCTACCAGGCTGTCAGGATAGGCGATGCGCTTGCCATCGCGGGTGACATCGAACACCACGCGCGCCAGATGCTCGATGTTGACCTGATGCACGATGCCGGTGTTCGGCGGGACGACCTTGAAATTATGGAAGGCGTTCTGGCCCCAGCGCAGGAACGAATAGCGCTCCATGTTGCGGTGGAACTCGATGCCGATGTTTACCGCCAGGGAATCCTCGCTGCCATAGGAGTCGACCTGGACGGAGTGGTCGATGACCAGTTCGGCGGGGGAGAGCGGGTTGATGGTCTCGGGATCACCGCCGAGCTTGATGACGGCTTCACGCATGGCGGCCAGGTCGACGACTGCAGGCACGCCGGTGAAATCCTGGAGGATCACACGGGCGGGGGTAAAGGCGATTTCATGGCTCGGTTCAGCCTGCGGATCCCAGTTAGCGAGCGCGCTGATGTCGGCATCGCGGACTTCACCGCCGCCGCGGTTGCGCAGCAGGTTCTCGAGCAGGATTTTCAGTGAGTAGGGCAACCGGCCTACATGACCCTCCCGGACTGCGTCGAGCCGGAAGTATTCATACTCGGTTCCACCCACCTTGAGGACTGACTTCGCATCAACGGCATGCGCCATGAAATTTCTCCATGTTCAGGATGGCAAAGACGGGCGGGCGAAGAGCTGGCCCGCCGCTCGGGCATCGCCCTGGCGCCGTCCGCGGCCA
>CAZQGA010000162.1:0-5666 GCA_964592735.1 uncultured Chromatiaceae bacterium
GATAGTGGCGGATCAGGACCTCGAAGTTAAGTACTTCCTGCCAGGCCGGGCAGGATCGGGTCCCAGGGAGGCCTGACTCGCTGCGAATGCCCCAAGCCCGGTCGCCGCTGCCAACGCGGCCTCACGTACAACTGCTGCGGGGCGTGCGGCTGCCCGATCTTGGTGGATCGGGCAGCGCTCTGCACAGAGCCGGACTCGATTGCAATTACTGCTTGACCGCCTTGATATCCGCATCCGCGCCAAGGCCAAGCGTGTAACCCAGGGAAACCTGGTGGAACCGGCCATTGGTATAGTCGTCATGGATGGCAAAACCGAGATTGTAGGCCTTGCCTGGAGCCAGGGTGATGTCACCCTCACCGCCACCGGCCAGCTTGCGCGTGAAAGTCACGACCTGCTGCTCACCTTTCTTCTCGCCCTTGGCGCCGATGAGGGCCTGGCCGCCGTCCATCACCCGCTTGTCAGCGACGTAGCCATCGTGTTTCGTGCCCTTGCTGGTCCACTGGATCAGATCGTAGAACTGCCCGGCCTTGACGTCGCCTCCGGTCACATACTTGGTCTTCTGGGCGTCCTTTGCATCCGGCATGGTTCGCGCGTCCACATGGCAGGTCTCCCAGCAGCCAGACTGCTGCGCACGCTCGATCTTGTTGTCTTCGAGCATTACGGCCAGCTTGGCCTGGTTGTCCTTGTCCATCTTCTCGGCGCCACCGGCCGGAGGCGTCCAGGAGAAACGCAGGTAGAGGTTGCTGGCGTCGTAGGCCGCCTGGACATTCACCGGGATCGATCCCGCCTTGCCCTTGATGGGTTTGGGCTCATTTTTCTGCCCGGACGCAATCTTGCGGCCCATGTCTGCGAGTTCTTCCTCGTGGCAGCCGGTGCAGGATTCACCCTTGCGCAGCGCCTTGGCACCGCCATGCTCCGTGCCCTTGGTGATCCACTCGATGGGGGATGCACCCGGGTAGAACACGGTGATCGACCTGGAAGGCACCTTGCTCCAGTCCGGTGCTGCCAGCGCAGCGCCTGCACAAAACACCAATGCCGTACCCAGAGTGACTGCAGTCTTCATCTTTGACATGGTTGAACCTCGTATCCCTTATTCGTCGTCTTCGTCCGTCATGCCTTCAGGCTTCTTGTGCGCGATGCCCTTGTGGCAATCGATGCAGGTCTGGTTGTCTTCCTGCGCCAGTTCATGCTGCTTGCGCGCACGCTGTTTCTGTACTTCGGTATTCATGCCGTCGAAGGTATGGCAGTTGCGGCACTCACGCGAATCAGACCCCTTCATGCGTGCCCATTCGCGCCGGGCCAGAGTCAGCCGTTTGGCCTCGAATTTCTCGATCGTATCGATGCTGCCGACGATCTTGCCATAGAGCTCGCCCGAGGCGCGAATCTTGCGGATCATCTTGTGCGTCCAGTCCTTCGGCACATGACAGTCCGCGCAGACGGCTCGCACACCGGTGCGATTGGAGTAGTGGATGGTCTGCTTGTACTCCTGGTACACCGTGTTGCGCATCTCATGGCAGGAGATGCAGAAATCCAGGGTGTTGGTTGCTTCCATGCCGGTATTGAAGCCGCCCCAGAAGATGATGCCGGAGAAGAAGCCGACCACCAGGAGCGTCAACAGGGAATATTTGGCGCTGGGCCTGCGCAGGGTCTGCCAGAAGCCTGTGGGCGCAGTGGACGAATCTTGGGTTGCCATCGGAAATCCTGTCTATGCCGGCCATGGGCACCTGATGAAGGTCAGGATGCGGAATTCGCAGGCTGGCACCCGGGGGTGGAAAGCCCCCGGGTGCACATTGCGGTTGTCAATAAACGTCGTGCTGCGTGTTGTAGACGTTGAACTTGCCGGTAGGCGTGATCATCTTCGGATCGGTGATCACCTTCTTGACCGCGAGCGTCTTGTCGTCATACACGACGATGGCGGACTGGTCCGTCTTGCCGCCCCAGAGCGAGATCCACACCTCGCTGCCATCGGCGCTGTACTCCGGATGCACCGCACGCCGCGTCGCCTTGGTCTCCGGCAATCCGGAGTCCTTGGCCACGTTGATGACCTTCTTCGGCTTGGACAGATCAGCCATGTCCCAGACGGCGACCGACTCGGCAATTTCACGCTCGGGGTTCTGCGGCGCGTCCGCCCAGAGATGCTTTGAGACCGGATGGGTCTTCACGAAGAGATTGCCGGCACCGATATGCTGAACCTCCTGGACGACCTTCCATGCATTGCCAGCAGACTTCGGGTACTGGTCGTGGGGCGTACCGATCAGGGTGATGACATCGGCACCCAGGTGTCCTGTTGCCCAGACCGGCCCGAACTGCGGATGAATGAAGTTCGCGCCGCGACCCGGATGCGGGATCTTCGGGGTATCGATGAGGGCGGCCAGCTTGCCGGTCTTCGTGTCGACTGCCGCAACCTTGTTCGAAGCATTCGCCGCGACCAGGAAGTAGCGCTTGGTCACGTCCCAGCCACCGTCATGCAGGAATTTGGCCGATTCGATCGTCGTGGTCTTCAGGTTCTTGATGTCACTGTAGTCCACGAGCTGGATCTGACCGGTCTCCTTCACGTTGATCACCCACTCGGGCTTGATGTAGGAGGAAACGATCGAGGCCACGCGTGGCTCAGGGTGATAGTCACCATCAACCGTCATGCCACGGGTGCTGACGACCTTCAGCGGCTTGAGCGTCTCACCCTCCATGATCACGTACTGGGGCGGCCAGTAGGAACCAGCGACCGCGTACTTGTCCTCATAACCCTTGAACTTGGAGGTGTCGACGGAACGGGCGTCGAAGCCGACCTTGACCTCGGCGACCACCGCGGGCTCCTTCATCCACAGGTCGATGAGCGACAGGCGCCCGTCACGGCCGATGACATAGACGTAGCGGCCCGACGCAGAGAGCCTCGAAATATGCACGGCATAGCCGGTCTTGACGATGCTGCGGATGTCCTTCGTGTCGCCGTCGATCAGCGCCACTTCGCCCGAGTCGCGCAGCGTCACCGAGAACATGTTCTTGAGGTTGAACTTGTTCATCTGCTGCGTCGGCCGGTCCTTGACTGGCACGATCTCCTTCCAGGAGGCGAGCGTATCGGTGAAGCTGTACTCCGGGGGCACGTCCGGCGCCGTCTGGATGTACTTCGCCATCAGGGCGATTTCAGCCTCGGTCATGATGTCGTCGAAATTGACCATCCCGCCCTCGGTACCGTAGGCAATGATCTTCTCGAGGCGGTTCTGGCCGAGCTTGAGCGTGCCACCTTCCTGCTCGGTTCCATCGGGAAGCTTCTTGGTCCAGTGGGGCTCGAGGTTCTTGCCGGTAGCGCCCTTGCGCAGTACGCCATGGCAGCCGGCACAGCGCTCGAAATAGATTTTCTTCGCAGCCGCCTGCTCATCAGGCGTGAGTGTGGGCGCGCTGCCAACAGCATTGCCGGCCTGGGCAACGCCAGCCAGCCCGATCACCGCCAGCGGCAGCAGCGCATTGCGCATGATGCCGGATACCGACATACGGGTTTTCATCTGGATCCTCCCCCTGTTGATCCGGTGAGTTGCACACGAAACTTGACAGCGTGAAATTAGCGGGTCCTGGACAACTTTATCATCGTCAGAAATACGGACCGGCAAGCAGGTTTTCTGCGGAAAGCCGGATTTCACCTACGCATAAGCCGCAAATAATGCACATGCAATGCATCTATGCGGACGCGAGGAGGGTCGGGAGTCCTCGGCGGATGGGCTATCGGCGGGATAAATCCGTCAGCTCTGTCGCACCAGGACGCTCTGGGCCGGCATCGGTGCCGGGAAACCCGCCTCCGCCAGCGATTCCCGGATCACCCGGTTGGTGTCGAAATACACCTGCCAGTAGTGCGTGTTGCTGCAGTACGGGCGCACGGCCAGCACGGGGCCAACGAGATTGAACTCCAGGATCTCCACCTCGACGGCGGGCTGTGCAAGAACATTGGGCACTGCCGCCACCTTGTCGCGCAACAACTGCATGGCAGACCGATGATCGGCTGCCCCGGACAACTGGCACAGGAGGTCGACACGACGGTAGGCGTTGTGGCTGAAATTCTGGATGTTGTCAGCAAAGATCTTGTTGTTGCCGACGACCGTCGCGACGTTGTCTGGCGTATTGATGGTGGTGGCAAACAGGCCGATCTCGGTGACGGTACCGGTCACCCCACCCGCGGCGATGAAATCGCCCACCTTGAATGGGCGCAGCACGATGAGGAAGGCACCAGCGGCGAAATTGGCCAGCAACCCTGCCCAGGCAGCACCGATGGCGATGCCGGCAGCAGCAATCAGGGCAGCGAATGTCGTGGTCTCGATGCCGAAATAGCCGAGGATGCCGATGACCAGCAGTACGTTCAGGGTCACCGTCAGGATCGAGCCAACATAGCGCAGGACAGTGGCATCGACCTTCTGCCTTGCCAGTGCGGCACGCACCATGCCGACCGCCAGGCCGATCAGCCAGCGGCCGATGACCCAGAAAGCGACCGCGGCCAGTACCTTCAGGCCGACATCGGTCGCTGCGGTGGCGATCAGGTCCTTGTAATGAGCCAGGGATTGCTCGTTCATTTTCCTGTCCTCTTACTGGGTGTTTAAGGTCTGGCAGTCGCCCGGCCTGGCAATCAGGCCGGAAATGATACCTGACCTGTGCGCCATCCCGAGACGGACCATCATGAAGATGGCGAAACGGATCCGGCTCGCCCATCGATAGACACCTGGCCACTGAATGCCCATGGTTCCCCGCACGTCGACCACGGACCGAGGCGCTGCGCCAGGTACACGCCGACACACTGCATGACCTCGTGAACGCCGGGCTCATCCAGATGCTCATGCCCCGGCGATGACCGCGCAGCAGATCGAGGGCGGCTGGCGGGTATCGGGCCGCGCCGCCTGGGGTTCGGGCGTCATGCACGCCGACTGGGTGCTGGTCACCGGCATGGCCGGCGCCGGCAGGAACGACATCGTGATCGATGATGCCTTCGTTCCTGATCACCGCAGGTTTCACGCCGGCGGACTGGCCCGGGATGAAGGCGCAGGTCGCCTGGATCTCACAGCACTGCCGCAGCCTGGTAAACGACATGACGAGCAATGCGGGGGCATCGATTCCATCTCGACCAGCCACTGCAGCACTACTGGCGGGATCTCAATACGGCCTGCTTGCACGCGTTCCGGGACTGGGATACGACGCGCGAGCTCGTGGGCCGCCAGCACCTCGGCCTGCCGCTCAAGCATCCGCTGTTGTGAGACCTGCCGGGAGTGGGTCGCAAGAGCAGCTCGCCTGTGCAAGGCGGGAAAACAGGCGCGGACTGCCGTGCCGGGGCTACGCCTTCAGTGCCGAGAGCACCTCGTCGAGCATCTTCTTCGCGTCGCCGAAGAGCATGCGGTTGTTCTCTTTGTAGAAGAGCGGGTTGTCCACGCCGGCGTAGCCCGAAGCCATGGAGCGCTTCATGACGATGGAGGTCTTCGCTTTCCAGACCTGCAGCACCGGCATGCCGGCGATCGGGCTCGCGGGATCGTCTTCCGCGCCGGGGTTCACGATGTCGTTGGCGCCGATCACCATGGCGACGTCGGTGTCCGGGAAATCTTCGTTGATCTCGTCCATCTCGAGCACGATGTCGTAGGGCACCTTGGCTTCGGCCAGCAGCACGTTCATGTGGCCGGGCATGCGGCCGGCCACCG
>CAZQGA010000163.1:0-5663 GCA_964592735.1 uncultured Chromatiaceae bacterium
AACGGCAAGGAGGCCGTGGTCAGCACGTTCGCAGACACCGCGGTTACGATGATGTTCGCCGACGATGGCCAGGTCAGCGGGTCGGGTGGCTGCAACCGATACAGGGCGACCTATCAGGCCGGCGGCGGCAAGCTGCGTTTTGGCCCAGCTGCCGCGACGCGCATGGCGTGTGCGCCGGGCGTAATGGAACAGGAGCAGGTGTTTTTCAACGCACTGAAAACGGTGGCAACGATGCAGGTGGAGGGCGATCGGCTGGAGATGCGCACGGCGGAGGGTGCGCTGGCCCTGAACCTGGTTCGCAGCGCCGATCGCTGAGAGTCAGTGGTGCCTCAGATCGTGAAGCCCGCACCGTCGTCGGTGACGACCTCGCGTTCGGGCCAGCGCACGGCGCCAAGTCGGGTGGCAAAGTCGCGTTTCACGCCCCGTCGGCGCTCCTGGTAGCGGGCACCGACACCGAAATCCATGCAGTAGACGTTGCGGCGGGCGCCCAGCCAGGCATCCAGGCCAGCGCCATTGAACAGGTCATGTTCACCGCGGGTAAAGTCGGCGCGCAGTTTGGGTGTAGGCCAGCGCCAGTAGTGGCCCATCAACACCGGCACTTCATGCCGGTAGTGATCCCACCAGCGTACCCGGTCGACCATGCGCCACTTGCCGGCGGCAAAGAAGGGCTCGCTGGCGAGGGTCTCATGCCCGGAGGTGGCGATGCGCAGCGGGTTGGCCATCTGCTCGAGGGCATCGAGCCTGCCGACGTTCTCGAGCAGCGGTGGCTTTCTCTTCAAATCGGTGAGCTGGCCCTGGTATTGCTGTTGTTCGGCATGGGCGCGCTCGATCAAGCCGCTCTTCAGCGCAAGACCCTGTACACGACTGTCGTAGGCGTCATGAATCATGACGGTCTCCGCCTGGCAGTCCCGCAACAGCGAGAGTGCCGCATCGTCCCAGGCCGCGTGGACGAGACGCAAATCCCCACGCTCGAGTACCGCCGGCAGTCCGGCGAAGAAACTGCGGATGCTGGCGCGGTCGGCGTCGCCGGCGCGGGCGGCGTCCGTGAACTTGCCGTGCCTGGCATCATGGTCATCGGCGAAGAACCAGCCATTGCCTTCCTTGTGGGCCTTGCGCAGCACGTTGAGTTCGTGGTTGCCGAGCAGGCACTGGGCAAGACCGCGCTCGACGAGCTCCGCGACGAGTGCGATCACGCCAGGGCTGTCGGGGCCGCGGTCGCAGAGATCGCCAATGAAGACGAGACGCCGGCCTGCGGGGTGCCTGCCATCGGCGTGGTAGCCGAGCGCGGCGAGCAGGTCGCGCAGCGCACCGAGCTCGCCATGCACATCGCCGATGACGTCGAGCGGCCCATCGAAGAGCGCCTGGAAGAGCTGCTTGCCGGGAATCACTGGCGCAGCGCCGGAATGACGTGTTCACCGATCAGCCGGATGGCATCTGCCGGATCATCGTGCACGCGGATGGCGATTTCGGTGAGGCCTGCCGCCGCAAAGCCTTTCAGCGTCTCGATGGCGGGTTCGAGCTGATCCAGCCCGCCGGCGAAGGAGATGTTGCGGATCATTTTCTCGACCAGCCCGGCCGGCACGTTCTCGATGACATCGGTGCTGCGCAGGAAGGCGTTGAGGAAATCCTGCTCATGCGCGCGCATGAGTTTCACTTCGTCGGGATCGAGGAAGGGTGCAAAGTATTTCTCGCCGAGCCAGCCGCGCAACATCAGCTCTCGGCGTGCCTCGGCGAAGGACGCCTGTGCATCCTTCTTGATGTGCCAGGCCCAGAAGTTGCTGAAACGGTAACCCGCAGGGTCCCGCCCGGCGGCGCGCAGTTCAGTCTTCGCGTCGGCGACGAACGCCTTCATCAGCGGCACGACGAAATCGCTGGTGATGAGGCCATCGGCATGCTTCACCGCCATGCGGCGGCTCTGCGGGTGGTTGGAGCCGAAGTAGATGAGCGGCGGTGTGTCCGTGTACCAGCGTGGCCGGTAGCCCCACACCTTGTATATGTCGCCGTTGTAGTTGAGGGCCTTCTCCGGCGAGGCGCCCTTGAGGATTTCCAGGCATTCGCGTGCGCCGCGCACCATGCGCTCGCGCTTGCGGCCGATCGATTGCTGCACGCCGCCGCCACCACCCACCATGATCATGGCGCGGCCACGGGAAAGCTCGTTCAGCGAAAAGAGCAGGTTCGCCATCTTCAGCGGATGCAGCTCCGCCGGGCTGATCGCCATCGGCCCCATGCGAACGCGGGAAGAGCGCTCGGCGAGGAGCGAGAGCGTGAAGAACGGGTCGCGTGACCAGGTGTAGTTGCTTGCCCAGACAGCGCGCACACCGTAGCTCTCGGCGAGCAGGCCGAGTTCCAGGGCGCCCTGTGGCGAGGTGAATTCATTGAGGATGATGTCTATTTCCATGCCGCAATTTTACCCGTTATCCTTGCCGGCATGGCGATCCGGCGCGTGCTTCGCATGGGACATCCGCTGCTGCGGCAGGTGGCACGCGATCTGGCGCCTGCGGAAATTGGCATACCGGAGTTCCAGCGCCTCGTCGCCGACATGGTTGATACGCTGCACGACTACGGCGGCATCGGGCTCGCCGCACCCCAGGTCGGTGAATCCATCCGCGTTGCCATCATCGAAATCAAGGGTGGGCCCACCCGCTACGGCGAACTGGCACCCATGCCGCTCACCGTCTTCGTCAACCCGGTGATCGAGGTGCTCGATCCCGCCACCGCCGGCAACTGGGAGGGCTGCCTCTCGGTGCCGGGCCTGCGCGGCTGGGTCGAGCGGCCGCAGCATGTGCGGGTGCGCTACACGAGCGGGCAGGGCGAGCCGCAGGCGCTCGAGCTCAGGGGCTTTTACGCCACCGTCATCCAGCACGAATTCGACCACCTCGACGGCCGGCTCTTCATCGACCGCATGACCGACCTCAGCCGGCTCGCCTTCGAGAAGGAATTCGAGCGCTATCACATTTGAGAGAAGTGCGCCTGCAGGGAACGGTGGGGATGGGTCACCACATGGCCATACAAGAATCTCGCTGACGGAGCTGACGCTCCACCAACCTGCCCCCCGGGCAAGGTGGTGTCTCCCCAGGCGGGAGGATATGGCCAGTCCTGGCAACCAACCGGGAAACCACTCTTGTGTCGCTCCCGTCCGGGTGCATGGCACAACGCTGCACAGCCGGCTGACGGCCAGGACCAGCTGATCCGGGTGACTGGCTGGGGCGACGGCCTGCCCGTGGTCGTCTGGCGCATGGGCGAACCCGGCAATGACGATTGCCAGGCGGATTCCTGAGCACCCCAGGAACCCGGCAAGGTATATTCCAGCCATGAGCGAACCCACCGTCACCTGCCCCAATTGTCATGGCGAAGTCCGGCTGACCGAGTCCCTGGCGGCGCCCCTTATCGAGGCGACGCGCCGCCAGTACACCGAGCAGCTCGCCCAGAAGGATGCGCAGATCGCCAGCCGCGAGGCGGCCATGCAGGCGCGGGAAACCGCGCTCGCCGCCGAGCGGGAGAAGTTCGACGAGGAGGTCGCAAAACGGGTGGGCGCGGAGCGGCAGCGCATCGTGGCGGCGGAACAGAAGAAAGCCCGTGAGCTCGCGCAGGCGGACCTCGACCAGGCCGCGCAGCAGTTGAAGGATTCCCAGGCCGTGCTGGCCGAGCGCACGGCGAAGCTCGCCGAAGCGCAGAAGGCGCAGGCCGAGCTGATCCGCAAGGAACGCGAGCTCGAGGATGCGAAGCGGGAGATGGACCTCAGCATCCAGAAGCAGGTGCAGGCCGGCATCGGCGCCGCCCGCGAGCAGGCGAAGAAGGAAGCCGAAGACGAGCTCAGGCTCAAGGTTTCCGAGAAGGAACAGACCATCGTCGCGATGCAGAAGCAGATCGAGGAGCTCAAGCGCAAGGCCGAGCAGGGCTCCCAGCAGATGCAGGGCGAGGTGCAGGAACTCGAACTGGAGGAGATCCTCAAGGCGCAATTCCCGCAGGATGACATCGCGCCCGTGCCGAAGGGCGAGTTCGGGGGCGACGTCGTGCAGACCGTGCGTGGTCCCTCAGGCGAGACCTGCGGCACGATCCTCTGGGAATCCAAGCGCACGAAGAACTGGAGCGACGGCTGGCTGCCCAAGCTGCGCGCCGACCAGCGTGCCGCCCGGGCGGATGTGGCGGTGATGGTGAGCCGCGTGCTGCCGAAGGAGGTGGCGGAGTTCGGCCTCATCGACCACGTCTATGTCGTGCCGCCGCGGCTGATCGTGCCCGTGGCGATGACGCTGCGCCAGTCGCTCGCCGAGCTCGCGCTGGTGCGGCAGGCCTCACAGGGCCTGCAGACCAAGACCGAGCTCGTCTACCAGTACCTCACCGGCCCGCGCTTCAAGCAGCGCATCCAGGGCATCGTCGAGGCCTTCGACACCCTGCAGGCCGATCTGGATGCCGAGCGCAAGGTGATCACCAGGCAGTGGGCCAAACGCCAGGCGCAGATCGAACGGGTGATGCAGGGCACGATCGGCATGTACGGGGACCTGCAGGGCATCGCCGGGCAGAGCCTGCAGGCGATCGAGGGGCTGGAGGTGGGGGCGCTGGAGGGTGCCGCGCAGAAGACGATCGAGGATGGAAGGGGCGAAGCCGGTGCCTGAGGTTGAGTGCCCGTTCGGTGTGGTTTCGTCGGAACGGGTCTTTTTTGAGGGTGCATGAGTGCTGGGCCTGTGGGATGTCTGCCCTATGTCTCCCGGGCAGGCGCTGCTGGTGCCGCTCGGCCGACTCCAGATCATTGAAGGAGGTCTGGGCGACTTCCTGTACCGGAATGACGGCTGGGATGCGGAAGATGGGGCAATCCGGCTGCACCAAGGGGTGCTACTGACCCTCCGGATATCTCACGGACATGATCGTCGTGCTGTGTTGGGACTGCTGGCAGCGTGGGACTGGGGGCGCGGCAGCGGGAGGCAGGGACGCTGTAAATCGGCGCGTAGTTCCTTGTCCAAGGCACTCCGGAAGGCGCTGGGCGGATATACTTAAAAGTTGTGAGACGCTGTGGGTTCGCACCAAGGTTCATTGTTGAGGGTGAGTCCCACAGTGGGAAGGCGGCAGGACTCGACCAGGGTCAATTTTCCACAAGTCAACCTGTTATTACGTTTTCGAAATGAAAAAATTCACATTTATTGATCTGTTCTGCGGCTGCGGCGGCTTCAGTCTCGGGCTGGACAGGGCTGGGCTGTCGGGCCTTGCCGCCATCGATTTTAACGAGGAAGCAATAGCAGTTTTCGAGAAGAATATGCCGCAGATTCCGCACGTACTAAAGGCGGATGTCACGAAATTCACCCCAAGGCAGCTCGCCGTAAAAATCGGCACGGAGACGGTTGATGTGATTGTCGGCGGTCCACCTTGTCAGGGATTTAGCACCGTTCGTCAGGTGGATGGTGCCAATCATGGAAACCGTCTGGTCGAAGATGAGCGCCGCCTTCTTTACAAGCAATTCCTGCGCTACGTCGATTTTTTCCGTCCGAAGATATTCGTGATGGAAAACGTGCTTGGCATCCGCTCTGCATCCGGTGGGGAATATTTCGCGCGTGTCCAGAAGGAAGCTCGCGCCATCGGCTATCGGGTTCACTCCCAGGTTGAAGACTGCGTTGATCTTGGCCTTCCGCAGAAGCGTCGGCGGCAGCTATTCATTGGAACTCGCCTTGATC
>CAZQGA010000164.1:0-5642 GCA_964592735.1 uncultured Chromatiaceae bacterium
CGAGGTCGATCTCGTAGCCCTGGGCGGCCCACTTGAAGCAGCGCTTGCGGAAGGCAGCCTCCATGCTGTCAGTTTCAGTAAGAAGCTCATCGGAGAGTTTCTCGGGCGTAATGGGTGGCTTGAGGTCTTCCACCACGGAAAGATCCTCCACCACCGCCAGCTGGATACCCGCCATGCGCTCCGCGTCGAACTGTGGTTCCTTGAGGTAATTGCGTGCCTGCCAGCCGACGGCACGGCTGAGCTGCCGGTCAACCGGCGTGCGCGCCGTGAAACTGATCTGCGTCATGCCCTCCTTGAACGTCGGCTGGATCCGGTGGCACAGGCCGATCAGGCTGAACTCCAGTGCAACTGTCGTATCCAGGCGCTCCTCCGCCAGCAGCTTGGCCATCTCGCCGCTCTTTTGGTCGGGCTTCGGCGCCGGCTTGCGGCGGCTCACCCGGGCACCCCACTCGGATTCCTCCAGCGGCCAGTTCTCGAGTTTCGGCGTGCGCTTGGAGCCGAACTGGCGATGCACGAACTGGGTGTGGGCGGTGTCGAGCGAATTCTCCTCGAAACGCATCCAGTTGACCTTGGCCTCAAAGCCATAGGGGATGCGATGCCAGCCGGCCGGATCATCGTACTCGGGAAACAGGTCGGGAATTTTCGGCCGCTGGCTTTCAGGCAGGTCGCCGAGGAACACCCAGACCCACCCATACTTCTCCTGCGTGGGATAGCTGTCGACGCGGGCCCGCTTCGGGACGTTGAAATCCGGTCCCATGGCCGGGATCAGCGTGCACTCACCGATGCCGTTGAACTCCCAGCCGTGGTACGGGCATACGACGTTGGCGCCATTCATCTCGCCCTTGCCGAGCGAGGCACCGCGGTGACAGCAGACATCGCTCAGGCACACAGCCTTGCCGCGCTCATCCCGGAACAGCGTGAAATCGCAGGCCAGCATGCGCACCCGCAGCGGCTTGTCCTTCCGCACGTCGGAAGCAGTCGCTGCAACGTACCAGTTGTTGATCAGCATGGTTTCCTCTCCTGATGTCTGTTTGTACCGGCAGTTGCCCCAGCCACTGCCACCAGCCGCAGAATCTACGCGGCACCGGGCGCAGGAATCCCTGATGTACATCAGCCAGGACCCACCCGCCGTGCACAGCGGGTGTTTCCCTGCACACGGCGCCAGTCTGAACGCCAGGGGCCACATCCCGCTGCTGCAGCAGAACTGGTGGCACAGGAGCCCACGGTCGATGCCGCCCTGTTAAGCTGGCATCCGCTCTCCGGAGGACAAACGGGCATGGCTGACCAGAACCGCAAGGTATTCGAACGCCTCTACGGTCGTGCACAGCGGCCGGAAGACCTCCCCTGGCACAGTGCCAGCCCGCCTGCACTGCTCATCGAGGCACTGGACACCCGCGGCAAACCCGGCACCGCACTTGACGTCGGCTGTGGCGCCGGCGGCTACTCGATCTACATGGCAAGGCGCGGATACCAGGTCACCAGTGTGGACTTCATGCCGCAGGCCATCGAATTACTGGCCAGGCAGGCTGCCGCAGCGAATCTGGATATCACCGCAATCCAGGCGGATGTCACGGCCTGGACAGCCGGGCAGTCATTCGATGTGGTGCTCGATGTCGGCTGCCTGCACAGCCTTGGCAGCGAGCGGCATGCCGCCTACAAAACGCGCCTGCTGCAGTGGCTCGCACCCGGCGGCGATTTCATCCTCGTGCACTGCGGTCGGCGCGGCTGGTGGGACTGGTGGCCGATCGGCCCGGACCGCGTCGATCACAGAACCATTGAACGGTTGTTTGCACCTGAGCTGGAGCTGCGGGCCTACCGCCCGGAGCTGCTGACCGGAATGCCGCTGTTCATGGGGCGCAGCGCCCTCGCCGGCCGCTACTGGCTGCGTCGCGTGCGCTGAACGGAACCTGGCAGATCTCCATCGAACACCGGCACATCCTCTGCGCCGGATTTCGGCATGATCACCCAGAGCACCAGGTAGACCAGGATCCCTGGCACCACGACGCTCATCACCGTTACCAGGCTGAAGACGATGCGGCCTATGGTCGGGCTCCAGCGCAACCAGCCGGCACAACCGGCACAGACCCCGGCGATCACCCTGTTGCGTGAACGCCGAAACGGCAGGCGTGGCTTCTGATGTTCCGGGACTTGCATGGCTTGCATGTTAGTCGTTCAGGGCACGCAGAAACAGGGTGATGAAAGGCGTTTTCATCTATTTCGGTAGGTACATTCCACAGGATCGGCACATCGCACATGGCTGTATAAAAAGCCCGTCCGTTTAGAACAACACCTCTGGCAGGAGACTGCAAAAATGTATATCAATTTCTGGTACCCGATGACCCGCAGCGAGGACCTGGGCCCCGACAAGCCCGAGAAGGTCAAGTGCCTCGGCCTGAACTTCGCCGTGTTCCGTGACAAGGACGGCAACGCCCACACGCTGAGCGACACATGTACGCACCGCGGCGGCTCGCTCGCCGGCCCCTGGCAGCTCGGCTCGCAGCCGCGCATCGTCGACGGCTGCATCGTGTGTCCCTACCACGGCTGGGAATTCGGCACCGACGGCGAGTGCAAAAACATCCCCTCGATCGGCTACGGCACCAAGCCGCCGGCACGCGCCAAGGTCGACTCCTATCCGACCGTCGAGAAGTACGGCATCGTCTTCGCCTTCCTGGGCGACCTGCCGGAAAACGAGCGCCCGCCGCTGATCGATGTCAAGGAGTGGGGCGATCCCAAGTGGCGCGCCAACTCCGTGCTGGTGCTTGACGTGCCCTTCAACTTCGAGCGCTCGATCGAGAACGGCATCGACCCGGCCCACAACGAATTCGTGCATCCGACGCACGGCCTCTCCGCCGTCAACCGCGACACGTACAAGGTGCGCGAGCACGACGTCGTCGACGGCGACCAGAAGCTGGGCTGTGTCTTCCGGCACCGCTATGCTGCACCGGGCCTGAGTCATGACACCTGGAAGAGCGCGGGTTCTTCCACGCAGGCAGCCGACATCTATGCCGGTACCGAGACCTTCGGCCCCTGCGCGATGATCACGCAGATCGAGCCTGCGCCGAACATGATGTTCCGCCAGTACTTCATCGAGCAGCCGGTTGATGAGAATCGCACCCGCATCTTCTTCGTCAACATGCGCAATTTCATGCTCGACCCGAAGAACGACGGCCCGATCCATGCCCGCAACAAGGTGATCGCGCAGCAGGACATCGAGACCCTGAGCAATGTCTACCCGGTGTGGACGCCCGCCTCGACCAAGGAAGTGCACATGCCGGCGGACAAGGCAGTCGTGGGCTATCGCTCCTGGCTTGCCAAGTTCGACGACAAGGGCTGGCGGATCGACTGGGATCAGTTCAATGCCCGCAATGACAAGCACAATGTTGCCTTTGCGATCCCGTCCCCGGGTCGCCGCACTTCCGGTAACTGGGTGCTGGAAACGGTCCCGATGCTGAAGAACCACGCGGCCCGCTTCAAGGCCTGAGAGGTTTCCTCAGCGTTTAATTCCTTCAGCAACGAAGGGCACTACGACGGGCGGCCTGCGGGCCGCCCGTTTTTTTGTACCTGCAAGCCGCAACGATGCGTCAACCCGGCTCAGCGCCCTGCAGGGAACGGGCCAGCTTGCGACATTCGGTTCAGGGCGGGTTGCGACCGAATACCGCCGATCCGGCAAACCGCGCCCGCGTGCCCAGACGCTCCTCGATACGCAGGCCCTCGTTCCACTTGGCCATGCGCTCGCTGCGCGCGAACGAACCCACCTTGAGCTGGCCGGTCTGCCAGCCAATCGCAAGATGCACGATCGTGGTGTCCTCGCTCTCGCCAGAGCGCGCCGAGACGATACCTGCATAGCCGACTGCCTGTGCCGCCTGCCAGGCCTGCAAGGTCTCGGTAAGGGTACCGCGCTGGTTCGGCTTGAGCAGCACCGCATTCGCCGCACCCATGGCCGCAGCTTCACGCACCAGTGGCGCATGAGAGACGAGAAAGTCATCGCCAACGACCTGGATCCGGTCACCCACTGCCCGTGTAAAGCGCGCAAAGCCTTCCGGATCGTCTTCGGCGAGCGGGTCCTCGATCGAGACGATCGGGTAACGCCCGATCCAGCGAAGCAGCAACTCGATCAGGCCATCGGAATCGAAATCGCGGGATTCGAGCCCCAGCCGATAGCGTCCGCCACGGCCCCACTCCGAAGCGGCAACGTCGAGTGCGATGGCCACGTCATCGCCCGGGGCGAAACCCGCGTGCTCGATGGCCGCCACCAGCGCTTCGAGCGCCTCTTCATTGGTCTGGAAATCCGGCCACCAGCCGCCTTCATCGGCGACACCCAGATTTGCACCACGCGCGCGCATCAGCTCGCCGGCGCTGCGATAAACCTCTGCAGTCCACTCCAGCGCCTGGCAAAAGCTCGTTGCACCCGGACAGACGACCAGGAAATCCTGGATATCGACACGGCGACCGGCATGCGCACCACCGCCAAAGATCTGGATCTGCGGCATCGGCAGCAGCGTGGCCCCTGTTCCTCCCAGATACTCGTAAAGCGGGATCTGCAGCGATGCGGCCGCAGCGTGGGCCGCGGCCATGGATACGGCCAGCGTCGCGTTCGCGCCGAGCCTGGCCTTTGCCGGTGTGGCATCGAGGGCGATGAGCCGTTCATCAAGCGTCGCCTGGTCATCGGCCGCTGCGCCCGCCAGCGCACGGGCAATCTCGCCATTGACGTTGTCGACTGCCCGCTGCACATCGAACCCGCCGAAGCGCGCCGTGGCGTCGCGCAGTTCGAGCGCTTCGCGCGTGCCCCGGGAGGCACCAGCCGGGACGATGGCGCTGCCGGTCGTGCCGTCATGGAGTGTCACCTCGGCCTCGACGGTCGGCCGCCCCCGGCTGTCCCAGACGCGCCGCCCACGGATCATGCGGATACTGCGAGAACTCATCGTGCCAATTCCTCCTGCCATGCGGTACGCACCCCGGAGAGCCTGTCCACGGGATGCAACAACAGTTCACGGGCCACACGCCTGACCTGATCGCGCTGCCGTTCATCGGTGATGTACTCGACCGGTGACTTGCCATCCACCCGCGCCAGGAACAGCCCGGGCAGCAATGCCGCTGCCCGCCGCTCGAGCGCCTCCTGCAGCTCCCAGGTGACAGCCTCCAGATAGGCATCCGCCAGCGCGTCAAACGCGGCCAGGAATGCGGTTGCTGCCGGCGGATTCCACAGACACTTGAGCAGCAGATGATTCAGGCAAAAGGCGACATCGAAGGCCGGATCACCCCACCAGGCGCATTCCGCGTCGAGGAAGACCGGTCCCTGCGGACCGATGAGGATGTTCTTGGGACTGACATCCCCGTGCACCAGCGCTACGGCATGCGACCGCGTCACCGCCACCAGCCCTTCCAGCGCGGATGCTAGCCCGGGATGGCGCCTTGCAGTCGCCAGCAGATACGGCTCCAGGCGGATGTCAAAAAAGATGGCGTCGGTATCGAACTGTGCTGCCAGCTCCGGATGTTGCGCCGAATGCGCATGGATGCTGCCCAGCACTTGCCCAACCGCCTGTGCGGTGCCGAGGCTTGCCTGCCCCTCGTGCAGCAACTCCTTCCACGTCCGGTAAACGGATGGATCGAGGTAGCTCATGACCAGCACGCCGAGTCCCGGA
>CAZQGA010000165.1:0-5633 GCA_964592735.1 uncultured Chromatiaceae bacterium
TCCGCGCTTTGCCTCGGCACCTTGACCTTCGGTGAGGAATTGGGCATCGGGGCTGCGGATCCCGAGTGCCGTGCGGTCTTCGATGGTTTCCTTGCCGCGGGCGGGAACTTCATCGATACGGCCAACGTGTACAACCGTGGCACCAGCGAGCGGATGTTGGGCCGGTTCATCGCTGGCGAGCGTGATCGCCTCATCATTGCCACCAAGTACAGCCTCAGCACCCGCGGTGCCGATCCCAATGCCGGAGGCAACCAGCGCAAGAGCCTGGTGCAGGCGCTGGAGGCCAGCCTGGATCGACTGGGCACGGACTACATTGATCTCTACTGGGTTCATGGCTGGGATGGCCAGACCAGCCTCGCAAACCTCATGCGGGCGCTCGACGACCAGGTCAGGGCAGGCAAGATCCTGCATGTCGGCATTTCCAATGCACCCGCCTGGGTCATTGCAGCGGCGAACACACTGGCCAGCGAACGCGGCTGGACGCCGTTCACCGCCATGCAGCTCCACTACAATCTCGTGGAGCGCAGCATCGAACGTGATTTTTTTGCCCTGGCGCAAGCGCAGGACATGGCCATCCTGCCGTGGAGCCCGCTGGCCAGTGGCCTGCTGACCGGCAAGTTCGCGGCAACCGCACCGCTCGCTGAACGCAGGGATGCACGGCTCAATGACGATGCACGGCGCAGCCGGGTGCTCGGCGCCGGGAGCCAGGCGATCGCCGATGCCTTGTCCGGCATGGCCCGTGAAATGGATTGTCTTCCCGCGCAGCTTGCCCTGGCCTGGCTTTGCCAGCGCAGCGCATTGACCGTGGTTCCGGTCATTGGCGCCCGCAATCATCGTCAGCTCGAAAGCAACCTGGGCTGTCTCGGGCTGCAGCTGACACCAGCACAGCTGGCCCGCCTGGACGGGTTCCCGGCACCCGCACCGGAATATCCGAATGCCCTGCTGGCAAGCGACTTTTTCCGGCACCTGATGCACGGTGAAGCCCTGGACCGGCTGCAGGAGCAGCCCCTCCAGTCCTGACCCGGTGGCGGCAGCCTCCGCTCGCACGGATGCCGCCTGGGGCAGAACCACGCGCGAGCGAAAATGCTCAGAACATGACCGTGGTGGCCTTGGTTTTCAGATAGGGATCGAGGCCTTCACGGCCAAATTCACGGCCCCATCCTGATTGGCGATTACCGCCGAATGGGATCGCCGGATCCACTGCGGCATGGCAGTTGATGCTGACCTGGCCGGAGTCGATCAGGTTGACCATCCGGTGAGCCACGGAAATATCACGGGTCCAGACGCTGCCGGACAGCCCGTAAATCGTCTTGTTGGCTTCTGCGGCTACGGCCTTGAGGTCGCCGTCACCAAAGGACTGGATGCAGAGGACAGGGCCGAAGATTTCCTCGCGCGCGATCTTCATGTCCATGCTGGTGCGTGCAAACACCGTGGGCCGGACGAAAAAACCCTTGCCCGGCAGGGCTTCGCCACCACAGACCAGTTCGGCGCTGGAACTGCGTCCGTCGGCAATGTAAGCCATCACCCGCTGGCGCTGATCGGCGGAGATCAACGGGCCAAGATCCGAATCGGGCGACAGCCCGGGGCCAAGCCGAAAGGCATTCGCTGCCTTGGTGATACCCTCGACCACCCGGTCGAAGACATCGTCGTGGACGAACAGCCGCGTGCTTGCCATGCAGTTCTGGCCCTGCAGGAAGAAGGCACCGCGCGCAGCGCCCGGAATGACGCGCGCGAGGTCGGCATCAGGAAAGACGACAAAGGGCGACTTGCCGCCAAGCTCCAGCGTAACCCGCTTCAGGTTCCCGCCCGCTGCCAGCAGGATCTTCTTGCCCACCGCAGTCGACCCCGTGAAGGCAATCTTGTCGACACCCTCGTGGGCAGCAAGGGCGGCACCGGCGTCGTGGCCAAAAGCCGGGACGATGTTAACGACGCCGTCGGGGATGCCGGCCTTCTTGATGATGTCGCCGAGCAGCAGTGCAGTCAGCGGTGTGAGCTCGGCAGGCTTGAGTACGACGGTGCAGCCGGCCGCGAGTGCTGGCGCGATCTTCAGCACAGCCATGATGAGTGGGGAGTTCCACGGCACGATGGCGCCGACGACGCCGATTGGCTCGCGGCGTGTATAGGTGAGCGATTCACCGTTCGGCACATCGTGCGGCTGTACCGGGATCGTTTCACCAAGGATCTTCGTGCACCAGCCGCCGTAGTAGCGCAGGAAGTCGCAGCCAAATTTGGCGATGGAATAATGGGCGATGGGTCGTGGCATGCCGTTGTCGAGGACCTCGAGTTCAACGGCAAGGTCGAGGTGTGCTTCAAGCGTATCAGCCAGGCGGAACATGAGGCGCGAGCGCTGGTGCGAGCTGATGCGTGACCATTCGCCCTCGAATGCGGCGCGGGCCGCAGCCACGGCACGGTCGATATCCCTTGGCCCGCCGCGCGCGACCGTGGCAATCCGTGCCTCCGTGGCCGGATCGATCACCTCGATTTCGCCTGGCTCTGCCGGATCGACCCACTGCCCACCGATGAACAACTGGTGGCGGCGGGCGAGGAATTCGCGGGCGGCCGGGGACGGGGCAATGCTTTTCGGCGAAGCGCTCATGGGCAGATCCTTTGCGTGCGGCGGTGCGAAACAGGTGATTGGCCAGCATAATTGGCCGATCCTTCACTAATCAAGGTGACCTCATGCCTGTCGTTCTTGTCACGGGTGCCAGCCGCGGCCTTGGTCTGGAGTTCACCCGCCAGTACGCCATGGATGGCTGGCGCGTCTGGGCCTGTGCACGCCAGCCAGGAGCGGACCTGGGCGAACTGGCCGACAAGTGGCCCGCGGTTACCGTGGTGCGGCTGGACGTGACCGATCACGCTGCCATCGAGCGGCTGGCAATGGAACTGGCGGATGAACCGGTTGATGTGCTGGTCAACAATGCCGGCGTTACCGGTCACCGTGACTTTGGCGCTGGTGCCGAGGGCGAACAGGGTTTTGGTCACTCTGACTTCACGATCTGGGAACGGGCGTGGCGCACCAATGTTCTTGCGCCGATGAAGATGGCTGAGGCATTCGTCGCGCAGGTCGCCCGCAGCGAACAGAAGAAGATCATCACCCTCACCAGCATGATGGGCAGCAACACGCTCAACACCAGCGGTGGCATGTACGCCTACCGGGCGAGCAAGGCTGCAGCGAATGCGGTCATGAAGTCGATGTCGATCGATCTTGCCCCACGCGGCATCGTGGCGGTCGCCCTGCATCCGGGCTGGGTCCGCACCGCGATGGGCGGTGAAAAGGCGCCGCTGGATGCGGCCACGGCAGTTGCCGGCATGCGCCAGGTCATCGCCGGCCTCGGCACCGCACAGCTCGGCCAGTTTTTGGCCTGGGACGGTGGGACGCTGCCGTACTGAGTCAGATCTCGCCGCCAATGCGGATGAGGGCCCGCCCGCGCAGCTCGCGCGCTTCGAAACGCCGGTGCAGGTCCGCGGCCTCGGCGAGGTCAACGATCGTTTCCACAGGTGGCACAGCTCGCGGGAACCGCAGCGAATTGCGCATCATCACCCCGGCAGCCACAGATGCTGACGCGCTGGCCGAGCGCGATCTCGTCCGCTCCACCCGGCGCGCGCACGACGATGGCCATCATCCCAGTTCGCATCATGTTGTCGCCTGTGGTGAATGTTGTGCTGCTGTGCTGTCATAGCGCGATGTGTGCGACACCCACGAGGACTGCCTGCCGATGAGGTCACGACCGATGCCGCCCGGTGGCCTGGCCCTGCGCTGGTGGATAGCCATTTTCCTGTGCCTGATCACCACGATCAATTATCTCGACCGCCAGGCACTGGCGATCACCGGGCCGATCCTCATCCGCGAGTTTGGCTTGAGCAACACCGAATTCGGGCTGATCAACTCTGCTTTTTTGTTTGCCTATGCGATCGGCCACGTGCTCGCCGGTCCGCTGATCGATCGTGCCGGGACGCGGCGTGCCTTCTCCATCGCGGTTCTGGCCTGGAGCATCGTCGGCATGGCCCATGCGGCTGGCCGCGGTTTCCTCGGCTTCCTCGGCCTGCGGACGCTGCTGGGGTTGACCGAGGCCACCAATTTTCCTGCCGCCATCAAGGCGGTGGCGGAATGGTTTCCACGCGCTGAACGTTCGCTGGCCGTCGGCATCGTCACCGTGGGGCCGGGGCTGGGCGCCGTGCTCGCACCGCCGCTGCTCGGCGGGCTGGTGGCCGTCGCCGGCTGGCACTCGGCCTTTCTGGTTCCCGGTGCCATTGGCTTTGCCTGGCTCTGGGTCTGGCAACGCTGGTACGCACTGCCGGAAGAGCATCCGCGTATCCGGCCCGAAGAACGCGCGTTGATCCTCGCTGACCGTGAAGCCGTGGGCACCACGGCTGCGGGTGGGGAATGGCGGGCACTTGCGGGCTACCTGCGCTACCGGGAAGTGTGGGGGCTGGTCCTCAGCCGCTTTGCGAATGATGGCGGATTCTATTTTTTCGTGGCCTGGCTGCCGACCTACCTCGACCAGGCACGCGGCTTCGACATCCGCCAGATCGCCGCCTTTGCATGGGTGCCGTTTCTTGCAGCCGATGTCGGCAGTCTCGCTGGCGGCTGGGCAAGCCGGCGCCTGATGGCGGCCGGCCTCCCGGTCGATCGCGCCCGCAAGCTCACGATCTGGGCGGGTGCGCTCGTCGTGCCCTTCACGCTGCCTGCCGTCAGTGTCGATTCAGCCTACGTCTCGCTGGCGCTCATCGGTGTGGCGATGTTCGCCATCCAGTTCAAGGCCGCCAACCTGTTCGCCCTGCCCATTGATCTCTTTCCTGCGGCCCAGGCTGGCAGCATCTGGGGGCTGTTCGGCGCCGTGGGCAGTTTCGGCGGCATGGCTTTCGTCGCCGCAGTCGGCTGGATCAGCGACCATTTTTCCTATGCGCCGGTGTTCTGGGCGGTGGGCGTGATGCAACTGCTGTCCGCCTTGTTCATCAGCTGGCTGATCCCGCGGATCGGCAGGATCGACGGCGACGGCGGGGCTGGAAACCGGGCCGATTCTGCTACGATACCGGCCCTCCATTCACCTGACGGGAAATAATGACCATGACGATCAAAGTCGGTGACCGCATGCCGGAAGGCAGCTTCGGCATCATGACCACGGAAGGCCCGGGCAGCCTGTCCACCGCAGACCTGTTCAAAGGCAAGACCGTCGTATTGTTTGCCGTGCCGGGCGCCTTCACGCCGACCTGCTCGATGAACCACCTGCCCGGATACCTGAAGCATGCTGCTGAACTCAAGGCCAAGGGCGTCGACACGATCGCCTGCATGGCTGTCAACGACAGCTTCGTCATGGACGCCTGGGCCCGTGACCGGCAGGTCGGCGACAAGCTTGTGATGCTGGCCGATGGCAATGGCAGCTATACGCAGGCACTCGGTCTCGGGCTCGACCTGTCGGGTCTGGGCCTGGGCCAGCGCAGCAAGCGCTTTGCCATCGTCGTGAAGGACGGCATCGTGCAGCAACTGCACGTGGAAGCACCGCGCGAATTCAAGGTCAGCGCAGCCGAACACGTGCTGCAGAACCTCTGAGGAAACAGCCGCCGCTCCCTGGAGCGGCGGCGCATCACGCGGCTGCCTGCTGATGCCGGTGGCCCCATGCTTGCGGGAATCC
>CAZQGA010000166.1:0-5632 GCA_964592735.1 uncultured Chromatiaceae bacterium
GTACCGGCACTGCGGTAACCGACTTCCAGGCAGGCTTTCACGCAGCGTTCGCCCATGCTGCGCCGCAGTTCCTCGCTGATGCCCGGCGCCGGCGCCTCCTCCAGGACCTTTTGGTGCCGGCGCTGCATGGAGCAGTCGCGCTCGAACAGGTAAACGCAGTTGCCCTGGCCGTCGGCCAGCATCTGGAATTCGATGTGCCGGGGGCGCGCCAGGAATTTCTCCATGTACACGACGTCGCTGCCGAAGGCTGCCCGCGCTTCCACCTTGGTGACTGATACGGCGTTGGCAAGGGAGGCTTCCGTATGTACGACACGCATGCCGCGGCCGCCGCCGCCGGCGGCGGCCTTGATGATGACCGGGTAGCCGATGTCCCGCGCCAGCCGCTGGTTTTCCTCGATATCGTCGCCGAGCGGCCCGTCGGAGCCGGGCACGGTTGGTACCCCGGCCTTGCGCATGGCGTCCTTCGCGGAGATCTTGTCGCCCATCAGACGGATGACTTCCGGTGGCGGCCCGATGAACACGAAGCCGGAATTTTCCACCCGCTCGGCGAAATCGGCATTTTCCGAGAGGAAGCCGAAGCCGGGATGGATGGCCTCGGCATCCGTGACCTCGGCGGCACTGATGATGGCCGGCATGTTGAGGTAGCTGCCCGCGGAGGCGGGCGGGCCTATGCAGACGGTTTCGTCAGCCAGCAGCACATGCGTGAGGTTGGTGTCGGCCGTGGAGTGTACGGCAACGGTTTTGATGCCAAGTTCGCGGCAGGCCCGCTGGATCCGCAGCGCGACCTCGCCGCGGTTTGCGATGAGAACCTTGTTGAGCATCACTCGATCACGAACAGTGTCTGTCCATATTCCACCGGCTCGCCGTTGGTGGCGAGGACGGCGGTGATCCGGCCTGCCTTGTCGGCTTCAATCTGGTTCATCATCTTCATGGCCTCGATGATGCAGAGCGTATCGCCTACCTTCACCTCACTGCCCACCTTCACGAACGGATCGGCACCGGGCGCAGACCCTTCGTAAAAGGTGCCGACCATGGGCGATACCACCTTGTGCCCCGGGATGTCGGCCTCCACGCTGGCTGGGGCAGCGGCTGCCGCCCTGGCAGCTGGCGCGGCGGCTGCCTGCAGTGCGGGGGTGGCAGGGGCAGCCGGGGGCAGGGTGTAATGCTGAACGGCGCCGCCGGGTGGGTAGCGGCTGATGCGCACCGACTCTTCGCCCTCGGAAATCTCCAGTTCGGCGATCCCCGACTCCTCCAGCAGTTCGATCAGTTTCTTGACCTTGCGGATATCCATGGTGGCCTTGCTCCTGCGGTGGGGATCAGTTCACGGGCGGCGCAGGCGCTCGTCGGCAGCCCGTACGGCCAATTCATAGCCGATGGGACCGAGCCCCGTGATGGTCCCGACCGCGATGTCGGAAAAGTACGAGTGCCGCCGGAATTCCTCCCGTGCGTGCACATTGCTGATGTGGATCTCGATGAACGGGATGCCCACGGCGAGGATGGCATCGCGCAAGGCGACGCTGGTGTGTGTCAGGGCACCTGGATTGATCAGAAGGAAATCGGCCTGGCCGGCAGCGGCTTGCACGCGATTGACCAGGTCAGCTTCGGCGTTGCTCTGGCAGGCTTCAAACTGGTGCCCGAGTGACTGGGCCAGCGCTGCGCTGCCGCGTTCGATATCCGCCAGTGTCGTGCGTCCGTAGAGACCGGGCTCGCGGGTGCCGAGCAGGTTGAGATTCGGCCCATTGAGAAGAAGGAAGCGGGCCATCCGTGAGCGCCCTTTGGGTTGCGGCAGATGGCGGCAAGTTTAATGCGATTGGATACAAATGGGAGCTTTTTCTCGTCGACGGCGGCGCAGAGGTGTCGGAAGTTTGGCACTGGAGAAGCGGCCGGCGTGGCAGTGCGCCGTATGGGAAAGTACGGATGAACCTCGCGAAAGACCGTCATTCCACTCACCGCATTAAAGCAGCAATATAAATGCAGCTTTAATGCGGGATGAATGCATCGAGGGGCAGTACCCATGAACGCCATTCCAGACCATGTCAGCCCGTACCGGCGTACACCGGAATTCAACCAGGACAGCCTCCCGGATGTCTGGCGAGGGCCCCATTCGACGAAGAAACAGGTCTGGGGAAGGATCGTCGTCCTGGAGGGCCGTTTGCTGCTGGTTCTCATGAATCCCGAGGAACAGCTGTACCTCGACCCCGACCACAACGGTGTCGTCGCGCCGCGGATGAGTCATCTGGTGAAGCCGCTCGGCCCGGTGCGCTTCTACGTGGAGTTTTATCGCTGAACTTCACCCCGGCAGCCGCTTGCGAGGTTCCGGGCCGGGTCAGCTTTAGGGTTTCTGCAGCGCCGCACGTGCCTGCGCCAGCGTCAGGTTACCGGCACCGAGTGCATCGGTGACCTCGACGATCTTCGCCAGCTTGTCCGGGTGCAATTCCCCCATGTGGGTGGCAATGATCTCTCCCCCGGGGGCGGCGATGACCGTCAGCGGCAGACCTGTGAAATCCCGTCCGAAGGATTCGGCAACCGCCATGGCGTCTTCCTGGCCGACAAGAACCGGATAGCTGACGCCGGTCTCGCCGACGAACAGGCGCACCGGTTCCTCACGGTCGATGGCGATGCCCACTACCGCAGGGCCGCGGGCGCCGCGCTCCTGGTGGAGTTGTTCCAGCAGCGGCATTTCCTTGCGGCAGGGAGCGCACCAGGTCGCCCAGAAGTTGAGCAGCAATGTCTGGCCACGCCAGTCGGCAATCGGCCGCTGCCGGCCCGTGGAGAGCTCCATGAGCTGGAAGTCGGGCAGTTGGGTGAGCCTGGCCCGCGGCGGTGGTGCTGCCTCCGGCTTTTGCCAGAGCAGCCGCCCCGTGAAAAAACCGGCTGCGATGCAGATCACCAGCAGCACCAGCAGGCGTGGCGTGCGACTCACCGCCCGCCCTCAGGAGCCCAGGGCATCGCGCACGTGGCTGGCGAAACTGGCTGCATCCTTGAAGCCGACGACCCGGTAGCCCGGGCGCTCCTGGCCATCCGGGCCGAAAAACATGATGCTCGGCGGGCCGAAGATGCCGAAACGGCGGAGCAGCGCCTGGTCATCGCTGTCGTTGGCCGTGACGTCCGCCTGCACCAGGATTGCGTTGGCCAGTGCTGCCTGCACAGCGGGATTGCTGAAGGTGTAGCGCTCCATCTCGATGCAGGAGGTACACCAGTCGGCGTAAAAATCGAGCATCACCGGCTTGCCGGCCTGGCCAGCCGTCATGACCACCTGCTCGAGATCAGCGACAGTCTTTATGCGCTGGAAGACGGGTCGGGACTCTGCACGTGCCGTGGTGCTGCCTGCCTGCAGCGTACCGAGGGGCTGCAGCGGATCGTGGCCGCCAGCCAGCGCACCGACGAGCAGGGCGGCACCATAAAGGACGGCGAGGAGGCCAGCTCCCTTGGCGAGCTGGCGCAGGGGAGGTGCGTCCGCAGTCAGGGGCTGGAAAGCGCCGAGGAAGACCCCGGCGATGAACACCAGGGCCGCCCACGCCGCCATGGTGACGCCTGCTGGCAGCAGACGGCCCAGCATCCAGATGGCGAGCCCGAGCATCATGAACCCAAAGGCGCCCTTCACCGCAGTCATCCAGGCCCCTGCGCGTGGCAACAGCTTGCCTGCGGAGGTGCCGATGACGAGCAATGGCAGGCCCATGCCGATGGACAGGGCAAACAGTGCCGCTGCGCCGCGCAGCATGTCGCCGGTCTGCGCGATGACGGTCAGGGTGGCAACCAGGGGAGGGGCTACGCAGGTGGTGACCACCAGCGCAGAGAGGGCGCCCATCACGGCCGTGCCGATGAAGGTGCCACTCTGCTGGCGTCCGCTGGCAGTGTTGAGGCGATTCATCACTGCGCTAGGCATCTGCAGCTCGTACAGGCCGAACATGGAGAGCGCCAGCGCGACGAACAACAGTGCCATGCCGATGATGATCCAGGGTTGCTGGAGTGCTGCCTGGATCTGGCTGCCGGCAGCAGCAAAGACCGCCCCGGCAACGGTATAGGTCAGTGCCATGCCCAGCACGTAGGTCAATGACAGGGCGAAGGCACGCAGCGTGGTAACTTTCTCGCCCTGGCCGACGATGATGCCGGAGAGGATCGGCACCATCGGCAGGCAGCAGGGTGTGAAGCCGAGCAGCAGCCCGAAGCCGGCGAAGGTCAGCATGACCAGCGCCAGGTTGGCCGTGCCGATCATGGCCGCGAGGCGATCCTGTTCCGCCACCATCGGTTCGGCAGCGCTGCTGCCGGCAACGGGGCTTGCCATCGTGCCTGCAAACGCGGGGCTTGCGGAGAGCGTCACCGTCTGCGGCGGGTAGCAGATGCTGTCTTCCTTGCAGCCCTGGTACGAGACCCTGACCTGCAGGGGCTCGCCGTTGCCATCCAGCCGGGCCGTGGTGACCGCCGTGCCGTAATAAACGCGCGTTTTGCCCCAGTACTCGTCTTCCTTGGGGGTGCCTTCGCTCAGCTTGAGCGGTCCTACGCTGACACCAGGCGTCGCGCTGCTGACCTTGATGCTGTCGCGATAGAGGTAATAGCCGGGCAGGATTTTCCAGTCGATGCGCAGATCCGTGGCGCCGTCGCGCATGGCATTCGCCTGGAAGACCTGCCCGGGCGACAGCGGGGCGTCACTTCTGCCCGCGGCCAGAAGAGCTTCGAGGCTGCGACCTGCCGGTGCAGCCGTGCCTGCTGCCGCCAGGACTACGCTGGCATTCCATTTCTGTGGGGGATAGCACAGGCCGAGATCGGCACAGCCCTGTGAGCGGATGCTGAATCTGACGGGACCGGCAGGAGCCCGGGTGACCGGGATGCGTACCAGCGCTTCGTTGCGGTAGACATGCATGTCACCGAAGAACTCATCGTGGTAGAGCTGCCCTTCCGGCATTACGGGCGTGCCGAACACGGTGCCCTCATCAGCCGGGACGAAGCTCATGCGCTCCCGGTACAGGTAATACGCCGGCTCGATGCGCCAGTGGACGATGATGTCCTGCCCCTCGGCGGCTACCGTGTACTGGAATGCCTGCTCCGGACGCAGTGGTTCGGGATCTGCCAGCGCCGGACTGGCGAACCCGGCCCAGGCCAGCGCGGCCAGCAGCAGGCCTGGCAGCCAATACGGCGTCTTCATGCGGTAGTGCTGTCGCTGATCCATTTCAGGTAGGCCTCGGAGCCGGCGGTGAGGGCAACGGCGATGATCTCGGGGGTCTCATAGGGGTGCATGCTGTGGATCGCGGTTTCGAGCTCGGCGAGCCGTGTCCGGGTGGTCTTGATCAACAGCAGAATTTCGTCCTCCCGTTGCAGCTGGCCTTGCCAGCGGAACCAGGAGGTTACCCCGCCGAGCTGGTTGACACAGGCGGCGAGCCGCTGCTCGATCACCGCCGTCGCGATTTCCGCTGCGACCGCCTGATCCGGGCAGGTGCTCAGCACGAGCAGATATTCCTCAGTCATCACGCACCGCAGCAATCCATACCAGCCGCGCCGGCGGGAAGGATACCCGCCCCCCGGAGGCCCTGCACCCGTACGGGTGCAGGTTTTTGCCTGCTTGGGTCCGCTGGCAAGAGGCATCTGCGGAGGATCCTGTCTATCAGGGACTTGCAAATATCGGCGCGCTGACTAC
>CAZQGA010000167.1:0-5625 GCA_964592735.1 uncultured Chromatiaceae bacterium
CCCGCAGGCGTAGGCTGCCAGGCCGACCCATGAGCGAGCCAGTAGGGAGCTGATTTCCCGAGCTGAAAGCCAGCCCAGAAAGTGGACATTAGTGAGCCCGGTCGCCTCGGCATGCCATTCGGCCTCCCGTTCGCCTCTGCCGCAAATGACGAATTGAATGTCGGCCCGATCCTGCAGCAGCCTGGCGGCACCAATCACCGTGCTGACGTCGTAGGTGCGGCCAAAGGTCCCGATGAATACGGCAACACGCTGCCCGAGTTCAAGGCCGATGCTGCGAGCCCGGTCCAGGAGGGCACTGTCACCCTCCGGTGTGCAGGCGAGCCTTTCATAGGCAAGAGGAAACGCGGCGTCAGAACTGGCGAGGCCGCGCTCCGCGCGTGCCAGCCCCCATTCCAGATAGCCTGGTGACACCGCAAAAAGAGCGGTTGCGCCGGTGAGAGCCCGGTTGCCCTGATGAAACAGCGGTGCGAGCAGCATCTTGCCCATGATCCGTACCGGAGCTGGTATGGCGTCCAGAAAGATGTCCGGCCACAGGTCGCGGATATCCAGTACCACCGGCACATCGTGCTTCTGGCCGTGCGCAACGGCCTCATGGCTCAGTTCGATGGTGGGGTAGGAGCAGACAATCACATCGGGTATGGATGCTGTCGTTGCTGCACGCCGAAACGCCGCGCCGATCTGCCAGTGATTGACAAGGCGAGCGATCGATACGTTTTTTCGATAAGTGATTCCGTCGAGGAATCGCAGCGTGAGGCCGGGTGCAACCGGGAAATCGGCGCCTTCGCAGGGAAACAGGCGTTTGTTCAGATGATCGAAGCGAGAGGTCCACCAGGTAACCACGTGGCCTCTGCCGGCGAGTTCAGCGGCGACCATTCCGGTGCGCCAACGGCGGTCAGTGGAATCCGGGAGCGGCAATGGCTCCCCGACGGTGATAAGCCATATTTTCAGAGACGTTGATTCCACGTTACAGCGCCAGGTCGTTTTGCGGTAATGGCAGTGACAGGGGGTGCAAACGTTTAGCGCTCTCAATCTACCCGCAGGGCTTTGCGCGTGAGGTCCCCTGGAGCGCCACGGGCAGCCAGGATGCGGGACACGCCAGCCAGCGCACGCGGGCGGGACCACAGCGCGACGGCGGTCAGCCAGACCAGGCGGATGTCGAGCCACAGGCCGCGCTTCGCCACGTAAAACAGTCCCAGCCGGCTTTTCCACGGCCTGATCAGCCGATCATAGGCGGCGTCCGCATCGGCATGGCCCTGCAGGATCTCCCCTTCGTCGGCAAAGACGATGGAGGCCATGTCGGTGATGCCGGGCCGCACGTCGAGCAGGTGGCGTTCTTCCGGCGTGTATACGGCGACGCCGCTCGGGACGTTGGGTCGCGGCCCCACCACGCTCATGTCGCCGCAGAGCACGTTCCAGAACTGCGGCAGTTCGTCGAGCTTGTAGCGGCGGACGATTTTTCCGGTGGGTGTGATGCGGCTGTCCGCAGCTGACGTGGAGGTTACGCCCGTGCGATCGGCATTCACCACCATCGAGCGGAACTTGACCATGCGAAAAGCCGCGCCGCCGCGCCCGACGCGTGGCGCGACGTAGAACGGGCTGTGGAAATCGTACAGCCAGATCGCCAGCGCCGTGATCAACAGGACGGGAGAGAAGACCACCAGCACGGCCAGTGCAAACAGGATATCGAACAGCCGCTTCAGCACTGGCGTGGTTCCGTGGTCAATTCACGCCTGCCCCGCGGACAGCGGCGGCGATCGCCCCGGCGTCCATCTGGTAGGCGCGGCGGAGGTAGGGCTGATCGCCGACGATGACCGAGTACTGGTCCTGCATGCCGAGGCGCAGGAAACGTCGTGGCATCACCCCGGCGTCCATGCAGGCTTCGGCAATGGCGCCACCGAGGCCGCCGAGGATCGTGTTTTCTTCCACTGAAACCACCACCGGCACGCCGCCGATTGCCGCCGCCACACCCGCTGCGTCAAAGGGCTTGAGGGTGTGGACGCTGATGACGCGCACCTGGAGGCCTTCGCCCGCGAGTTGGTCGGCGGCCTGCAGGGCGTCCGCGACGATGCCGCCGATGGCGAAGACGACGGCGTCGGTGCCTTCGCGCAGGATGCGGATTTTGCCGAGTTCGAACGGCACCCGCGCGCCCGGGTCCAGGCGGTCGTCGGCGCTGCGCTCGAGGCGCAGATAGGCCGGACCAGGACGGGCCACGATCGCATCGACTGCCGCTGCGGTCTCGTAGTCGTTCGCGGGCGCCACCACCACGACATTGGGCAGTGCACGCATGATGCTCAGGTCCTCGGTGGCATGGTGTGACATGCCTAGGGAGCCGTAGGTGAAGCCGCCGCCGATGCAGACCACCTTCACGCTGGCGTCGTGGTAGAAGGCGTCGTTGCGCAACTGCTCCAGGCAGCGCAGGGTCGGAAAATTGCCGATTGAATAGGTGAAGGGAACATAGCCCTCCAGTGCCATGCCGGTCGCCACGGCCGCCATGTTCTGTTCGGCGACGCCGACGTTGAGAAATTGACCGGGCAGCTCCCTGGCGAAAGCATCGAGCACGCCGAAGCCGAGATCGCCGGTCACGAGCTGGATGCGCTCATCAACACGTGCGATCTCGAGCAGTCGCTTGACGAAGGCATCCCTCATGACGGGGCCTTCGCCTGCAGTTCCTGCAGCGCAAGGTCGAATTCCTCGCCGCGTGCCGTGCGGTAGTGCCAGAGCACGCTGCGTTCCATGAAGGAGACCCCTTTCCCCTTGGTCGTGTGTGCCAGGACGCACAGCGGCTGCCTGCGGGCGCTGTCGTCGGCCAGGGCAAGCTGCAGAGCTGCCACATCGTGGCCATCGACTTCGCGCACTTCCCAGCGGAAGGTGCGCCACTTGTCGGCGAATGGTTCGAGGCCGAGGGTGTCTTCGGTGGCGGCGAGGCTCTGGATCCTGTTGTAGTCGACCACGGCGACGAGCCGATCGAGCCGGTGATGCCCGGCGAACAGGATCGCCTCCCAGTTGGAGCCTTCGTCGCATTCGCCATCGGAGAGCAGCACGAAGGTCCGGTGCGACTGCCTGCGGCACTTCGCGGCGTAGGCCATGCCGGCGCCCACGCCGAGCCCGTGGCCCAGGGATCCGGTCGACAGTTCGACGCCCGGGATGCCCTTGCTCGATACGTGGCCGCTGAAGATCGAGCCGTTCTGGTAGTGCTGCGCGAGCTGGTCCGTACCGAAAAAGCCCGCTTCCGCCAGCGCCGCGTACACGGCGGCGCCCGCATGGCCCTTGCTCAGGATGAAGCGGTCGCGATCCGGCCAGCGCGGGTTGCGTGGATCGACGCGCAGCGTGTGGCCATACAGCACCGCCAGGATGTCGGCGATCGAGAGCGCCGAGCCAATGTGGGAGCTGCCGCCGGTGCTGGTCATCCGCAAGGCATGGATGCGGATGCGGCGCGCGAGTTCGCCGAGCTCCGCGTCCCCTGCGGGCGCCCCGGGCTTCAAGGTCTTCATGTTCAATCCAGGACGGCGAAGCCGATGTAAGGGTCGAAGGCCAGCCGCTCGATGCGGAAGCGGTAGCGCGCATGATACTCGAGCATTGCTGCCGTTTCGCCCGGCCACAGCGGGTTGTCGAGTTCATCGAACGCCACGACCGCCCCGCGCGGCATCCGCGGCAGGAAGTGCTCGAGCGCGGCCCTGGTCGGCTCATAGAGGTCGAAATCGAGGTAGAGCAGGCTGACGACCAGGTGGGGATGCTCCTGGACGAACGCCGGGATCGTCTGCGTGGCATCGCCGCGCACCAGCTTCACCTTCGGCACATGGCCAATGAAGCGCGTCGAGTCGTGGATGGCGGCCAGTTCGAGGATCTCGTCGTGGGAGTTGGCAAACAGGTCCCCCTCCTTGACGTGCATGCTGGCGCCCGAGCGGTCGCGGTCACTCACCGACGGGAAGCCGCTGAAGGTGTCGAAGCCATAGATGCGGCGCGTGAGATTGACCGGCTCGAGGATCGCTGAGAGCTTGGCCCAGGTCATCACGCCAAACCCATGGTTGACGCCGCATTCGATGATCGAACCCTTGACGTCGACGACTCTCTTGAAGATTTCGTACAGCGCGAGGAAGCGCGTGAGGTTCTGCCGCCGGACGTATTTCGGGAAATTCTCGAGCTTGGACTCCCAGGACGACGGGTTGCGCTCGAAACAGGCCCGATTGGCCGGGCCCTCGCGTTGCTCGGCCTCCGAACGCAGTCCGCCGGATACGGCGATGTGCTTTGGGTCGGTCATGTGCTTGCCTCGCTGCCTGCGCCGGTTCAGTGGCCGTAGCCGTAGAATTCGCGGATCGCGTCGCAGATGAAGTGTACTTCGTCCGCGGCGAGGGCCGTGTTCATCGGCAGGAGCAGGAAACGCTCCGTCATGCGTTCGGTGTAGGCCGCCTGGCTGCGCAAGCCGAGCGCCGGGAACTGGTGGATGGTATGCCCACCCCACTGGATGATGGTCTTGATGCCGCGTGATGCGAGGAAGCTGCGCAGTTCGTCGCGGCGGTCCGCCTCGATCTCGTAGTTCTGGTAGATGTCGAAGTGCTGCGGGTCGGCATCCGGTGCCGGTGGCAGCAGCAGTTCGCTGACATCGCGCAGGCGCTGGTCGTAGAGGGTGGCAAGGTGGCGACGCGTGGCGATGTACTGGTCGTAGCGCCGCAGTTTGATGCGCAGGATCGCCGCCTGCACGTTGTCGAGACGCGAGTTGAACCCCCAGCGCGTGACCAGGCCATCCGGGCCGCGGCCGTGGTCGCGCAGGCAGCGGATATTTTCTGCCATCGCATCGTCGTTGGTGATGATGGCGCCGCCGTCGCCGAAGCAGCCGAGGGTCTTGGAGGGATAAAAACTGATGGCACCGGCGCGGCCGAAGGTTCCGGCGAACTGGCCGTCGAATTTCGAGCCGAGCGCCTGGCAGGAATCCTCGATGATCCATAGCCCGTGCTTTTTCGCCAGCGCGACAATCGGCGCCATGTTGGCGGTGCGACCGTTGAGCTGCACGGGCATGATGCCGCGCGTGCGCGGCGAGATCATGACCTCGATCGACGCGGCGTCGACGAGGTGATCCCTGCCGCAGTCGGCCAGCACCGGGGTCCCGCCGGCATGGTGGATGGCGGCAGCCGAGGCGACGAAGGTGTGGGACGGGACGATCACTTCGTCGCCGGGCCTGAGATCACAGGCGAGCAGTGGCAGCAGCAGGCCCATCGTGCCGTCGGCGACGCCGATGGCATGGCGCACGCCGAGGCAGGCGGCGAGCTCCGCTTCGAAGCTCTCCAGGTCCTTCTGCATGATGTAGGCGCCACGCCGGAAGACATCGTGCACCGAGGCCATCACCTCATGCTCGATCTCGGTGAACAGGGCGGCGTAATTGAAGAAGGGGATATCCCGGTAGCGTGCGGGCCGGGCGGCTTCTGTCGTTGCTGGCTGGTTCATGGGGTTTCCTGTTCAGGACGCAAGGCGCTGTGCCTGCGGGCGGGCAGCGAGTATTTCGAGGTGGTCCGCATCGTCAGCAATTCATGACACCGCCTGGCTTGATTCACGAAACAGCGTCTTCGTGAAATGGTTTACCGTCGACGTCCACCAGCAGACATCGTGACCGCGTGCGATGAGTTCCCGTGC
>CAZQGA010000168.1:0-5606 GCA_964592735.1 uncultured Chromatiaceae bacterium
TCCGTGCCGAGCAAGGGCTGGGGCGCATTCCTGATGCTGATGGCCATCGTGCTGCTCTTTTTCCTGCCGTGGCTCGACAAGTGCCGCGTGAAATCCATCCGCTACCGCGGTACCACCTACAAGCTGGCGCTCGGAACATTTGCAGTCAGCTTCGTGGCGCTCGGCTACCTGGGCCTGCAGCCGGCTTCCGAGCTGGTGTACGTCTATGCGGCGCGGTTTTTCGCAGCCCTGTACTTCCTGTTTTTCCTGCTGATGCCCTTCTATACCCGTGCCGAGAAAACCAGGCCGGTGCCGGAGCGCGTCGTCTACAAGGCAAGTCACTAGGATCCGGCCGCCATGGTGAGGTTCACGGTCATGATGACGTCGGTTCTGCGTCCGCGCCGCCTGCTGCGGGTCGCCATGCTGGCAATCCTCGGGTTGACGACCGGGCTGGCAGCTGCCGCCGGGGATGCGCGCGGGCATGTCAAGGTGGATATAGCCGACCAGGCATCGCTGCAGCGCGGGGCGCGCAACTTCGTCAGCTACTGCATGGGTTGTCACTCCGCGCAGTACGTGCGCTACAACCGCCTGGGCCAGGACCTGCAGATCCCCGGCGATCAACTGGTCAAGGAACTGATGTTTGCCGCGCAGAAGCCGCAGGAGACGATGACCATTGCCATGCGTCCGGCGGATGCAGAGCGGTGGTTTGGCACTATGCCGCCGGATCTTTCGCTGATCGCGCGCAGCAAGGGCGCCAATTACCTGTATGCCTTCCTGCGCGGCTTCTACGTCGATCCGGCCCGGCCCACGGGTGTCAACAACATCATGCTCGACAGCGTTGCCATGCCGCATGTGCTCTGGGAGCTGCAAGGCGCGCAGGAGGCCGTCTTCGAGGTCAACGACGGCCAGAAGGTCTTCAGGGAATTCCGCCAGCTGACGCCTGGAAAGCTGTCAGCCGAGGAATACGACGGCTTCGTGCGTGACCTCGTCAATTTCCTCGCTTACGTGGGTGAGCCCATGCAGCTTGAGCGCCAGCGCCTGGGGCTCTGGGTGCTCGGCTTTCTGCTTGTCTTTGGCATTCTGGCCTACCTGCTCAAGCAGGAGATCTGGAAAGACATCAAGTAGGCCGAATGCCCGAGTCATTTGCATGGTTACTGCCATCACCCTGCAACGGGGTGACGGTGCTGCCGTCGGCGGGGAAAACCCCGGGCTCATGACGCTTTACTCCAGCCCGAGCTGCTTTTTCAGCCACCGCGTCCGGATGGCGCTGGCTGAAAAGAACATCGCCATCGATGTCGTCGATGTGGATGGCGGCAACCTCCCCGAGGATCTCCTGGACCTCAACCCGTACCACAGCCTGCCGACACTGGTCGATCGTGACCTGGTGCTGTACGACTCCCGTGTCATCATCGAGTACCTCGACGAACGCTTCCCGCACCCGCCGCTGATGCCTGTGGATCCGGTGACACGTGCCCAGTTTCGCCTGGCTCTCTTCCGCATCGAGCACGACTGGTATGCGCTGGCCGGGGAGTTGCAGGCGGCCACTGACAGGAAGCAGGTTGCACGCACCCGCAAGCAGCTCGAGGAGAGCATCATCGGCAGTGCGGATGTCTTCGCGGCAAAGCGCTATTTCCTCAGTGACGAGCTGTCGCTGATCGATTGCAGCATCGCCCCGATCCTCTGGCGCCTGCCGTTCTTCGATATCGAGCTCCGGGGTAACGTACAACCGATTCGTCGCTACATGGACCGGGTATTCTCGCGCCGTTCCTTCCAGGGGAGCCTTTCCGACGCTGAGCGGGAAATGCGCCAGTAGGTGCCTGCCGCATGACCGTTGCCGGCGCGATTCCCCAGCGACCCTATCTGCTCCGGGCGATGTACGCCTGGATCACCGACAACGGGCAGACACCCCATGTGGTGGTGGATGCGACCGTCGGCGGCGTTGCCGTGCCCGGGCAGTACGTGCGGGATGGCAGAATCGTCCTGAACATCAGCTGCGATGCCGTTGCCAATCTCGATATTGGCAACGAATTGCTGGGCTTCCAGGCCCGGTTTTCCGGTACTCCATTCCGGGTCAGCGTGCCGCTGCCGGCCGTACTTGGCATCTATGCGCAGGAGACCGGGCGCGGCATGATTTTCGCGGAGGAGGAATCCTCCGTGGCACCCGAGGAACCGCCGCCCCCCGCGGGTGGCACTACACCGCCCGGTGCGGGCAGGCCGCGCCTGACAGTCGTCAAGTAACCGCGAGTTACGAGTACCTGCAGACCCCCGGTTCAGGGGAAGAGCGTGCTGTCGATGCCGTCGCAGAGGCAATGGATGGCCAGCAGGTGGACCTCCTGGACGCGCGCCGTGCGCTCGGCAGGTGCCCGGATCTCGACATCCTGTGGCCGCAGCATCGCTGCCATGCGTCCGCCATTGCGGCCCGTCAGTGCGACGACGCCCATTCCCCTCGCATGGGCCGCCTCGATGGCCGCGATCACGTTGGGTGAGTTGCCCGAGGTCGAGATGGCGAGCAGGCAATCGCCTGCCTGTCCCAGCGCCAGCACCTGCTTGGAGAACACCTGCTCGTAGGCATAGTCGTTGGCGATGGATGTCAGCGTCGAGGAGTCGGTGGTCAGCGCCATGGCCGCCAGGCCTGGGCGCTCGCGCTCGAAGCGGTTGAGCAGCTCGGCAGCGAAATGCTGGGCGTCGGCGGCCGATCCGCCGTTGCCGCAGGCGAGGATCTTGCCGTTGGCCTGCAGCGTGGTCGTCATCGCGGCAATGGCGCGACACAGCGGTTGCACCAGGGATTCCATGGCCGCCTGCTTGACGGCGATGCTTTCGGCGAACTGGCGCCTGATGCTGTCTGGGGTGCTCATCGGCGGCATGATACCGGCTTGGCCCACTGTGCGGGGCGGTTCACCAGGCGTCGTTGCTGTCGAAGGCACCGCGGATCCAGTCGCAGGCGGGTGCGTGGATGTCTCCGGACAGGGCCAGCACATCGAAGCGCAGAGCGTGACTGGCGAATGCGGGGCGGGCCTGGAGGAACCGGGCGGCAGCCTGCAGCAGGCGCCGCCGCTTGGACGCCGTGACCGTTGCGGCCGGATCAATCCACCGGGTCGTGTGCCGGTAGCGCACTTCAATGATGACCAGTGCTGCCTGGTCGAGCATGACCAGGTCGAGTTCGCCCGCCGGACAGCGGAAATTGTGAGTCACCAGGCTGAGGCCACGGCCCCGCAGGAATCGCAGCGCGGCGGCTTCCGCCTGTGCGCCGATGGTGGTCGGGCTGCCGGCAGGCGGCACCGGCCCATTCACTCGGCTTCGGCCCAGTCGTCGCTGGTGACCACCGGGGCCTCGCCAAGGGGCACGAGTTGTCCGTTGCGAAAAGCGGCCCAGGCCATCTGGCGGTGCACGCGGCCGAAACTGTCTGCCGAGAGGTTTCCGGAGAGCCCATTGATGGGCTGCAGCCCGAGGCCGCTGTCCAGCCGCAGTTTCTGCACCAGCGTGTACGCGTCATAGCCCATGGCGTGGAAGCGCAGCCAGTTGGCCGCGCCTGGCGGCCAGTGCTGCGCGAGAGCCTCACGCAGTGCGCTGGCCCGTGGGTCCCAGCCGATCAGAGCGGGTGCGTCGGTGAACATGATGCCTTCGAGGTCGATGTCTCCCGCCGTGCCGGGCAGGTAGATGGCGGAGGTTGCGTAGGTGGGCAGGCTGCCTGCATAGAGGAATCGCAGCTGTGGCCGGATGAGCCGTCCCCCGGTGGGGCTGGCGGCGAGGAATATACAGTCGACGTCGCCGCGCCGGCGCGGTTCGAATTCGAGGGGAACGCCGAGATTTGCCACGAGTTGCCGCTGGCGCGCGCGGCTCTCGTCGAGGAGCAGGAGGCGCTGGATCTGTGCCGTGTAATCGCGTGCCGCCGGGTCGTAGAGCCGGTAGGCTGCCACGGTGCCGCCGCGTGCCTCGAATGCGCTGGCGAAGGCGGTGAGCATGCGCCGGCCCCACTCGCTGTCGGGAACCAGTGCCAGGGCCCGCAGCTGGCCCTGGCTCGCGGCACGCTCGGCGATCGATGCTGCTTCGTCCTCGGGCGCCAGGGCGAATTGATGGAAACCAGCCGCGGTGTCCACGGTATCCAGGTAGTTGAGCGTCAGCAGGGGCACTGGCCCGGCAATCGCCGCCACCGCATTGACCGATTCCTTGAGCAGCGGGCCAACGATGCTGTCGGCGCCTGCATCGATGGCTGCCTGGTAGGCGGCTGCCGGCCCGGGGCGCTCCTCGTCGAACACCAGTATCTCGGGACGCCCGCTCCCGGCCGGCTCGGCGAAATAGGCGGCCATGAAGCCATCACGAATGGCCTCGGCTGCCGCTGCCTGTGCGCCAGACAGGGGAAGCAGCAGTGCGATCCTGCGGGGTTTCGCCGGGGGCGGGAGCGCCGGGGTTGTTGCGATTCCGGCCGGTGCTGCGCTTGTGCGGGCCGGCTTGCCGGCAGCCGGCACATGTGCGGTGTCAGTGTCGGTTGGCAGTTGTAGTGGTCCGCAGGCTGCCCCCACAATGGCCGCGCCGCAGACCAGGAGTGCGGTGCGCAACAGCGCCGCAGGCCAGGGCAGGCTTCGCTGTGGGGTGGGCAGCAGGGGCAGGGCAGCGGCTTCTTGCATCGACAACGCCATCGCAATACCAAGGTCTATCGCCGTGAATGCTCCCGGAGTGCTCTACGTTGTCGCGACCCCCATCGGGAATCTCGATGATATCAGTTCGCGTGCCGTGGCCACCCTGGGCCGGGTGGCGCTGGTACTCGCGGAAGACACGCGCCACAGCGGCCAGCTCCTCGTGCGCCTGGGTGTGCAATCGCCATTGCTGGCACTGCACGAGCACAATGAGGCAGCCCGCGTGGAGGCCGTGCTGGCCCGGCTTGCGGCGGGTGAGTCCGTTGCGCTGGTGAGCGATGCCGGCACGCCACTCATCAGTGACCCGGGCTACCGGCTGGTGGCCGCGGCCCGTGAGCGCGGTTTTGCAGTGACGCCGGTGCCCGGTTGCTGTGCCGCGATCGCTGCCCTCTCGGTGGCGGGCCTGCCAACCCACCGCTTCCGTTTCGAAGGCTTCCTGCCGGCGCGTGCGCCGGCCCGGCGTGAGCGCCTGCAGGAGCTGAAGTCCTGCCCCGATACCCTGGTGTTTTATGAGGCCGTGCACCGGATCGGCGGCATGCTCGGTGATCTTGCCGTGGCATTCGGCGATGAGCGTCCGGCCTGCGTGACGCGGGAACTGACCAAGCTGCACGAAACTGCGTACTGGGGCAGCCTCTCCCGCGTGCGTGCCGCGCTCGACGCCGATCCGGGTGCCGACAGGGGTGAATTCACCATCGTCGTGGCTGGGGCACCCGCGGTGGCGGGTGACGAGATCGAACTCGCCCGCATCATGCAGGTGCTGTGCGCCGAATTGCCCGCAGCGCAGGCAGCGCGCCTCGCCGCACGCCTCACGGGCGCGTCCCGGCGTGACGCCTATGCGCTTGCGCTGTCAGACGGCGGGCCCGGGCAGTAAGTCCGGCGCGGATGCCTGGAAGGACGGCGTGCGTTGCCGGGCATGGTCCCTTGGGCTAAGGTGCGCCCTGGAGCCGGCCAGGCGATCGCTCGGGGGCAACCCCGGGAGGAAAGTCCGGGCTC
>CAZQGA010000169.1:0-2883 GCA_964592735.1 uncultured Chromatiaceae bacterium
GGGCGCCGCAGTCGGGGATTTCATGAAACCCGATCGCATCATCGTCGGCTCGGAAAGCGAGCGGGCGACGGAATTGCTGCGGGCACTGTATGAGCCGTTCAGCCGCAATCGGGACAAGCTCCTCGTCATGGATGTGCGTTCGGCGGAGCTTACCAAGTATGCCGCCAATGCCATGCTCGCCACCAAGATCAGCTTCATGAACGAGTTGGCCAATCTCGCAGAGCTCTGCGGGGCGGACATCGAGCAGGTGCGCATCGGCATCGGCTCTGATCCGCGTATCGGCTTCGAGTTCATCTACCCCGGCTGTGGATACGGCGGCTCATGTTTCCCCAAGGACGTCAGCGCGCTGGTCCGGTCCGCCGGGGAGCACCGCTTTGACATGCAGTTGGTCGGTGCCGTAGAGGCTGTCAACGATCGGCAGAAGCGCGTGCTGTTCGCAAAGATCGAGAAGTTCTTTGATGGCAACCTCCGCGGCCGAACGGTTGCCCTCTGGGGTCTGGCATTCAAACCGAACACCGATGACATGCGCGAGGCCTCGAGCAACGTGTTGATGCAGCAGATATGGGAGGCTGGCGGACGGGTGCGCGCGTATGATCCCAAGGCGCAGGACGAGGCACGCCGGATTCATGGGGAGAGACCGGATCTGGTTTATTGCAATACCGCCTACGAGGCAGTGGAGGGAGCTGATGTGCTGGCGGTCGTGACCGAATGGCAGGAATTCCGCAGTCCCGACTTCGATGTCCTGCGCGAGAAGCTCGCGGCCCGTGCCATTTTCGATGGGCGCAACATCTATGATCCGCTCATGGTGCATCGTCAGGGTCTGCGGTACTTCGGCATCGGCCGGAGTGGGCCGTCAGGCTGAGCCTGTCGAGGCTCTGTCCCGCCATGCAGATTATCCCGGTCATTCTTTGTGGTGGCGCTGGTACACGGCTCTGGCCGCTGTCGCGTGGGCTGCTGCCCAAGCAGCTCTTGGCATTGAGTGGCACGGCAACCCTGCTCCAGGACACCTATGGACGCGTACGCGATCTGGACCCCGGTTGCCAGGCGCCCCTGGTGCTGTGCAATCAGGCTCACCGCTTTCTGGTTGACATGCAGTTGCGTGATGCCGGTGCGCAGCCGCGCCTCATCCTGGAGCCAGTTGGTCGCAATACCGCCCCGGCGGTGGCGGTGGCGGCGCTGCGTGCCATCGCTGAACAAGGCGAAGATCTGCTGCTCCTGGTGCTGCCTTCTGATCACATCATCGTCGACGCGGCAGCGTTCAGGGTGGCAGTGCAGGCGGCACTGCCGGCAGCGGTCTCCGGTGAGCTGGTTACCTTCGGTGTGGTGCCCGAGCGGCCGGAGACGGGCTATGGCTATATTCGCACTGCAGGGGGTGAAGCACCCCAGGCGGTCGAGGAGTTCGTCGAGAAGCCCGATTTCGCCACTGCGCAGGGTTATGTAGCCAGTGGGCGGTATCTCTGGAACAGCGGCATGTTCCTGTTCAGCGCAGCGGCCTATCTTCGCGAGTTGCGGCTGCTGGCACCCGACATCCTCGAAAGCTGCAAGACCGCAGTGGCGGGTGGGCGCCTGGAGGGCACGACCCTGCATCTCGGTGAAGAAGCATTCCGTGTCTGCCGCTCGCAGTCCATAGACTACGCGGTCATGGAGGGCACGCAACATGCCAGCGTGGTGCCGCTCAGCGCAGGCTGGAGCGATATAGGCTCCTGGACGGCCCTGCACGAGGTTTCGGCAAGGGATGATGCTGGTAATGCCACCTTTGGTGATGTTCTCGCCATCGACTGCCAGGATTCCTATGTCCGCGCCGAGAGCCGGTTGGTCGGTGTGCTCGGCATGGAAGGTTGCGTCGTCGTCGAGACAAAGGACGCCGTACTGGTGGCGCCCAAGGCACGCGCCCAGGATATCAAGCTGCTGGTGGACGCGCTGGCGAAGGAGCAGCGGCCCGAAGTCAGCCATGGCCGTGAGGTGTTCCGTCCCTGGGGCAGCTATGACAGCCTGGAATCCCGCCCCGGGTTCCAGGTCAAGCGCCTGGTGGTCCTGCCGGGTGCGGTGTTGTCATTGCAGTTGCATCGGCGCCGTGCGGAGCATTGGGTGGTTGTCGCCGGTGTGGCTCGTATAACCCGCGATGACGAGGTTTTCGAATTGCAGCGTAATGAACACACCTTCATTCCTCTGGGTGCACGTCACCGCATCGAGAATCCCGGCAGCGAACTTCTGGAGATCATCGAAGTACAGGTGGGCGACTATCTCGGTGAAGACGATATCGTCCGGCTGGAAGACCGTTACGGACGTCAGGGCCGCTGTGACTGAGTGGACAGCCGGTCCGCTGCTTCAGGAACATGCAAGTGCCAACGACCCAGTCGCTAACCTGCTTCAAGGCCTATGACATCCGGGGCCGCATCCCGGATGAACTCAACGACGATATCGCCTGGTGCATTGGGCGGGCCTGCGGCGAATTCCTCGGCGCCGGCAGGGTCGTTGTAGGTCATGACATCCGGCTGTCCGGGCCGGCTCTGGCAGCTGCGGTAAGCAGCGGGCTCAACGATGCCGGCTTGGATGTCATTGACATCGGCCTCTGCGGCACCGAGGAGGTCTACTTTGCCACCTCACACCTCGGTGCCGGGGGCGGCATCATGGTTACCGCCAGCCACAACCCGGCGGATTACAATGGCATGAAGCTGGTTCGTGCAGGGTCCCGGCCCATCAGCGGTGATACGGGGCTCAGCGAGATTCGGCGACGCGCCGAAGAAATGGCCGGGGCGGTGCCAGCGCCTGCCCGCTGTCGTGGCACGCTACGTCGTGCTGATCCGCGACCTGACTATATCCGCCACCTGCTGAGCTATGTGGATCGTGCTGCCCTCCGGCCGCTCAGGCTGGTGATGAACG
>CAZQGA010000169.1:2893-5604 GCA_964592735.1 uncultured Chromatiaceae bacterium
ATGGCAGTGCCGGACCCGTTGTTGATGCGCTCCAGCGGGAACTGCCGTTCCACCTCACCAAGATCCAGCACGAGCCTGATGGTCGATTTCCCAACGGGGTGCCAAACCCGCTTTTGCCGGCAAACCGTGCGGCCACCACGGCTGCCATCCACGCTGCTGGTGCGGATTTCGGTGTCGCCTGGGATGGGGACTTTGATCGCTGTTTTTTCTTCGATGAGAAGGGGGCCTTCATCGAAGGCTACTACGTGGTCGGACTGCTGGCTGCGACCATGCTGGCCGCGCATCCCGGGGGGCGCATCATCCACGATCCACGCCTGGTCTGGAATACCGAGGAAATCGTGCGACAGCACGGGGGGGTCCCGGTGCAGTGTAAAACCGGACACGCATTCATCAAGGAGCGCATGCGCCACGAGGATGCTGTGTACGGGGGTGAGATGAGTGCCCACCACTACTTTCGCAATTTTTTCTATTGCGATAGTGGCATGATTCCATGGCTGCTGGTCGCTGCGCTGGTCAGTGCGGAGGGGCGGCCGCTTTCCGCGCTGGTGGCCGATCGCATCCGCCGGTATCCGGCCAGTGGCGAGATCAATCGCCAACTCGCTGATCCGGCCGCAGCCATGGACCGGGTTCGTGCGCAGTACACAGCCGGTGCGGAGGCTGTGGACGAAACCGATGGCCTTAGCCTGTCCTTCCGGGACTGGCGCTTCAACCTGCGGGTGTCGAATACCGAGCCCGTGATCCGGCTCAATGTCGAGAGCCGTGGCGATGCCGGGCTGATGAAGGCAAAGACTGCCGAGATTCTGGCGCTGCTGGATCAGGGCTGATACCCACCATCAATTCTGGTCGGGGGCATGACGCACAGGACCTGGTGTATGGCCCCGTATGGCGGGCCACGATCGCACAGGATGGCAGAGTCTGCCCGCAGCCGCTGGCCGGGGTGCATGTTGTCCGCCAGGCGTCCCCGGCCCGGCTGCTTCGCCGACAGGAACAGTATCCCCTGACGGGCATCTGACATTGGGGTGGATACTGGGGGGGTGTCAGTCGGGAGTGAACTGCGAACCCGGTCACTCCAGAGAAGGTGAAAATCTGCAAAATGATCAAGGTCGGTACAAATTTAAAGAGCGGTACTGTCCCCCGTAGTTCCAGTGCCAGAGACTTCGGCCGACCCGGAGATTCCCGGTATGCCATCATTCCTGAGTTCGTGCCCATGGGCCGCTAGCGGCAGGTTCACGCAGCGGCGGTACAGTGTGGTGTGCGAGAATAGACCGTGTACCGTGGACCGGGTGGTCCGCGCCTGAACAGGGGAAGACAGGGAGAGAGGCAATGACCTGGCGAGTGACGACCGTAGCAGCATTCCTGATGGCTGTCAGCGTGATTCTTGGCGGTTGCGCGACTTCCAAGGCGCCCCGGGCGACAGTGGTGCCGGCTACTCCGGCCCAATATCTCATCGGCCCCGGCGATCAGCTGGAAATATTCGTCTGGAACAACCCGGACCTGTCAGTGACGATTCCGGTGCGGCCGGATGGCAGGATCTCGACTCCGTTGGTGGAGGATATGCAGGCAGTGGGCAAGACGCCGACCCAGTTGGCCCGCGATCTCGAGTCGGCGTTGGCGAATTTTATCAAGACACCGCAGGTGAACGTCGTTGTGCGGGCGTTTGTCGGTACCTTTGCCGAACAGGTGCGGGTAGTAGGCAAGGCCGCACGCCCCATGGCGCTGCCGTACCGTCGTGGCATGACCGTTCTTGATGTCATGATCGAGGTTGGTGGGCTGGCGCCAGGTGCGGCAGGTAATCGTGCCAAGTTGCTGCGTGTCAGTGATGGCCAGAAGAACGAGATTCGTCTCCGCCTTGAGAATCTGATGAATGACGGTGACCTGTCGCAAAACATCGAGATCCTGCCTGGTGATGTCATCGTGGTTCCGGAATCCCGGCTGTAAAAGGCCCATGCAAGGACCTGAGCATGGCTGAAGTCAAGGTGCCCCAGCCGGTTGATCTCACGGAGATCATCGATTTCTTCAAGGGAATCCTGTGGGGTTGCTGGCGTTTTCGCTGGCCGGCGGTAGCCATGGCCTGGGCTTTGAGTATTGTCGGCTGGGTCATCATCATGCTTTTGCCGGATGTACACCTGGCATCGGCACGCGTCTATGTCGAAACACAGAGTGCGTTGCGGCCACTTCTGCAGGGACTGGCGGTCAATACAGATGTGCTCACTGATGCCGGCATGATGGAGCGGGCAATCATGAGTCGCCCGAATCTCGAGCAGTTGGTGCGAGAGGCAGGGCTCGACAGGCAGGCCAAGGATCCAGCGGCACTCGACAGGATTGTCAACCATCTGCAGGCGAGCATCCGTATCGAGTGGGAAGGGCGCGATACCATGCGCATTTCCTACGAGAACAAGGATTCCCGCAAGGCACTGACTGTCGTCAGCTCGCTCCTGAACAGCTTCATCGAAGGCTCGCTGGGGAAAAACCGCCTGGACAGCAGTTCTGCAGAGAAATTTCTTGTCGATAAACTCAAGGACTACGAGAAGCGCCTGAACGAAGATGAACAGCAGTTGGCTGATTTCAAGCGCAAGAATGTTGGTTTGCTGCCCGGAGAAGGCGCGGACTACTACGGTCGGATGCAGGCTGAGGTCGCAAAGCTGCAGGGTGTAGAGAGCCGTTTGCGGGCTGCTCGAAACCGCCGCGGGGAACTCCAGAGGCAGATTGAT
>CAZQGA010000170.1:0-5602 GCA_964592735.1 uncultured Chromatiaceae bacterium
GGGACCTGCAGGAGCCGCGTGTCGTCACCGCACTTGCACTCGTGCACCAGCGCTTCTCGACCAACACCTTCCCCGAGTGGCCGCTCGCTCACCCGTTCCGCTTCGTCGCACATAACGGCGAGATCAATACCCTCAAGGGTAATTTCAACTGGATGCGGGCGCGCGAGGGCGTGATGCGCTCGCCGGTGCTCGGCGAGGACCTGGGGAAGCTCTACCCGATCACCTTCGAAGGCCAGAGCGACACGGCCACTTTTGACAACACACTCGAATTGCTGGTGATGGCCGGCTACCCGCTGGCACAGGCCGTGATGATGATGATCCCCGAGGCCTGGGAGCAGCACGAGGCCATGGACCCCCGCCGGCGCGCCTTCTACGAGTACCATGCCGCGATGCTCGAGCCGTGGGACGGGCCAGCGGCGATGGTGTTCACCGATGGCAAGCAGATCGGCGCCACGCTCGATCGCAACGGTCTGCGCCCGGCGCGCTACGTCGTCACCGACGACGACCTCGTCGTCATGGCGAGCGAAAGCGGCGTGCTGCCGGTCCCTGAAAGCCGCATCGTCACAAAGTGGCGCCTGCAGCCCGGCAAGATGTTCCTCATCGATCTCGAGCAGGGCCGCATCGTCGACGACGAAGAGCTCAAGCACCAGCTGGCCAATGCACGCCCCTACCGACAGTGGATCGAAAATGTCCGCGTCCGCCTGCACGACGTACAGGCGCAACGCCAGCCACCGGCGTTCGTCGAGGCCCTGCTCGACCGCCAGCAGGCCTTCGGCTACACGCAGGAGGACCTGAAATTCATCCTCGGGCCGATGGCGACCGCGGGCGAGGAAGCCATCGGCTCGATGGGCAACGACAGCCCGCTCGCCGTGCTGTCAGACCGCAGCAAGCCCCTCTACCACTACTTCAAGCAGTTGTTTGCCCAGGTAACCAATCCGCCGATCGACCCGATCCGCGAGGCCATCGTGATGAGCCTGCACGGCTTCATCGGGCCAAAGCCCAACCTGCTCGACATCAACGCCGTGAACCCGCCGATGCGGCTGGAAGTGACGCAGCCGGTCCTGGACTTCGCCGACATGGCCCGGCTGCGTGCGATCGAGCAAGCCACCGGGGGCAAATTCCGCTGCTACGAACTCGACATCACCTATCCGCTCGCCTGGGGTCGCGAAGGCATCGAGGCCAAGCTCGCGTCACTTGCCGCGGAGACGGTGGACGCGATCCGGGGCGGCCACAACATCATCATCATTTCCGACCGGCAAATGAGCCGCTCGCAGCTGGCGATTCCCGCGCTGCTGGCACTCTCCGCCGTGCATCACCACCTCGTGCGCGAGGGCCTGCGCACCACCGCCGGACTGGTGGTGGAGACCGGTTCGGCGCGTGAGATCCACCACTTTGCCGTGCTGGCCGGCTATGGAGCCGAAGCCATCCACCCGTACCTCGCACTAGAGAGCGTCGCCGCGCTGCAGGCGCCGGCCCAGGGGAATGCGGCTCCCGGGGCAGTGGATGACGCGATCCACAACTACATCAAGGCAGTCGGCAAAGGGCTGTCGAAGATCATGTCCAAGATGGGCATCAGCACCTACATGTCGTACTGCGGCGCCCAGATCTTCGAAGCCATCGGCCTGCACGAAAACTTCGTCCGCAAGTACTTCCATGGCACCGCGAGCCAGGTCGGCGGCATCGGTGTGTTCGAAGTCGCCGAGGAGGCCATCCGCATGCATCGTGCGGCCTTCGGCGATGACCCCACCCTGGCCAGCATGCTCGATACCGGCGGCGAGTACGCCTGGCGCAATCGCGGCGAAGAACACATGTGGACCCCCGACGCCATCGCCAGACTCCAGCACAGCGTGCGCGGCAACCAGTGGGAGACCTACAAGGAATACGCGCAGATCATCAACGACCAAAGCCGGCGCCACATGACGCTGCGCGGTCTGTTCGAGTTCCGGGTCGATCCGGCCCGCGCCATCCCGATCGAGGAAGTGGAACCCGCCAGTGCGATCGTCCGGCGCTTTGCCACTGGTGCAATGTCGCTCGGCTCCATCTCGACGGAGGCGCACACCACGCTCGCCATCGCCATGAACCGCATCGGCGGCAAGAGCAACACCGGTGAAGGCGGTGAGGACCCGGCCCGCTACCGCGCCGAACTGGAGGGCCGGACCATTGCCGCTGGCACACGGGTCAGCGACATCATCGGCAGCAAGGTGATCGAGGTCGACCACGATCTGCTCGAAGGTGACAGCCTGCGCAGCCGGATCAAGCAGATCGCCTCGGGCCGCTTCGGGGTCACCACCGGATACCTCGTGTCAGCCGAGCAGATCCAGATCAAGATGGCGCAGGGCGCCAAGCCGGGCGAAGGCGGCCAGCTGCCGAGCGGCAAGGTCAGCGAATATATCGGCTTCCTCCGCCACAGCGTGCCCGGCGTCGGCCTCATCAGTCCGCCGCCACACCACGACATCTATTCGATCGAGGACCTGGCACAGCTCATCCACGACCTGAAGAACGTCAATCCGCATGCCTCCATCAGCGTCAAGCTGGTAAGCGAGGTTGGTGTTGGCACGGTGGCTGCCGGTGTCGCCAAGTGCAAGGCAGACCACGTCGTGATCGCCGGCCACGACGGCGGTACCGGCGCCGCACCCTGGAGTTCGATCAAGCATGCCGGCACGCCGTGGGAACTCGGCCTGGCGGAGGCACAGCAGACGCTCGTACTCAACCGCCTGCGCAGCCGCATCCGCGTCCAGGCCGACGGCCAGATGAAAACCGGCCGCGATGTCATCATCGCCGCGCTGCTCGGCGCCGAGGAGTTCGGCTTCGCAACCGCACCGCTGGTGGCCGAGGGCTGCGTCATGATGCGCAAATGCCATCTCAATACCTGCCCGACCGGTGTGGCAACCCAGGACCCCGTACTGCGGCGCAAGTTCACCGGCAAGCCCGAGCACGTCATCAACTACTTCTTCTTCGTCGCCGAGGAAGCACGTAGCATCATGGCCCAGCTCGGCATTCGCAGTTTCGACGAACTGATCGGTCGCGTGGATCTCCTCGACACGCGCAAGGGCATCGCACACTGGAAGGCGCAGGGCCTGGACTTCAGCCGCGTGTTCCACCAGGCCGCCGTGCCGCCCGACGTGCCACGTCGCCAGGTCGAAGGGCAGGATCACGGGCTGGAAGGGGCACTCGACCACAAACTGATCGAGCGGTGCGCGCCGGCACTCGGGCACGGTGAGCGGGTCCAGCTGATGGATCAGGTGCGCAACGTCAACCGCAGCGTCGGCGCCATGCTCTCGGGTGAGTTGATCCGCCGGCGCCCTGGCGGCCTTCCCGACCACACGATACACATGCAGCTGGAAGGGACGGGCGGCCAGAGCTTCGGCGCCTTCCTCGCAAGCGGCATCACGCTGCACCTGGTCGGGGATGCCAACGACTACACCGGCAAGGGTCTGTCAGGCGGTCGCATTGTCGTGCGTCCGGGCATCGGCTTCCGTGGCGATGCAACCCGGAACATCATCATCGGCAACACAGCCCTCTACGGTGCCACCAGCGGCGAGGCTTTCTTCCGCGGGGTGGCCGGCGAGCGCTTCGCGGTACGGCTCTCCGGCGCTACTGCGGTCGTTGAGGGCACCGGCGACCACGGCTGCGAGTACATGACCGGTGGCACCGTCGTCGTGCTCGGACGCACGGGACGCAACTTTGCCGCTGGCATGAGTGGTGGCGTTGCCTACGTCTTTAATGAAGACGGCCGCTTTGCGCAGCGCTGCAACGGCAGCATGGTGGGTCTGGAGAAGGTGGTGGCGCACGATGAACAGTCCGGGCCGTCATCATGCTGGCATCAGGAGACAGCCGACGAGGTACTGCTCAGGAAACTCGTCGAAGACCATCACCGCTGGACTGGCTCACTGCGCGCACGGGAGATCCTGGATCACTGGGCAGATTCGCGGAACCGGTTCATCAAGGTCATGCCACACGAGTATCGCCGTGTGCTCCTTGCACGTACCGGGCAGACGCAGCCTCCTGCCAGCAGTCCCGCCGCGACCAGGGAAAAGTTGGCTGCCGCGGGCGGCCAGTGATATTGATCGGCACGAGACACTGTCATGGGAAAAATTACCGGCTTCCTCGACCACGAACGCATCACGGAACGCAGCGAACCCGTCAGCGCACGGCTGAAGACGTGGAAGGAGTTCGTCACTGGCCTGAGTACCGGTGAGGCCCGCATCCAGGCCGCTCGCTGCATGGATTGCGGCACACCGTTCTGCAGCCAGGGCTGCCCGGTCAACAACATCATTCCCGACTTCAACGACCTCGTCTACCGCGACGACTGGCGCCGGGCCATCGATGTACTGCACCAGACCAACAATTTCCCCGAGTTCACCGGCCGCGTCTGCCCGGCGCCCTGCGAGGCCGCATGCACGCTCAACATCAACAGTACTGCCGTCGGCATCAAGAGCATCGAGCATGCCATCATCGACCGTGCCTGGGCCGAGGGCTGGGTAGTGCCGCAGCCACCGGTGCACCGGACTGGCAGGAAGGTGGCGGTGGTCGGCTCAGGTCCAGCCGGCCTCGCGGCCGCACAGCAACTCGCACGTGCCGGTCATGACGTCACGGTGTTCGAGAAAAATCCGCGGGTCGGCGGTCTGCTGAGCTACGGCATTCCCGACTTCAAGCTCGAGAAGGGTCATATCGCGCGGCGGATCGGGCAGATGAAGGCTGAAGGCGTGGTCTTTCGCACCAGCGTCCTCGTCGGCGCCCTGCCCGCAGACGGCGCAATTCCTGGTAACCCCATGCAGGTGGTCAGTGCAGACCAGTTGCTCACCGAATTCGATGCCGTGTTGCTCGCCGGTGGCAGTGAAATCAGCCGTGACCTGCCGGTCCCCGGCCGCACGCTGGACGGCGTGCATTTCGCCATGGAGTTCCTGCCACAGCAGAACGACGTGGTGGCGGGAGACCCGGTCGACGGACAGATCCGCGCCACCGGCAAGCATGTGATCGTGATCGGCGGTGGCGACACCGGCAGCGACTGCGTTGGCACCAGCAACCGCCAGAATGCGGCGAGCGTCACGCAATTCGAACTGCTGCCCATGCCTCCGGAGCAGGAAGACAAGCCGCTGACCTGGCCCTACTGGCCCCATAGGTTACGCACCAGCTCGAGCCACGAGGAGGGCTGTGAGCGCAGCTTCTCCATCGCCACCCGGGAGTTCGTCGCCGGCACCGGCAAGAACAAGGGGCGCGTGGCGGGCCTGAAGACGGTCCGGCTCGAATGGGCGAATGGCCGCATGACCGAGGTTCCCGGCACCGAAAAAACCTGGAAGGCTGATCTCGTTCTGCTTGCGATGGGCTTTGTCCACCCGGTCGCTGCGGTGCTCGGCGCGTTCGGGGTCGATCGCGACGCCCGCGGCAACGCCCGGGCGGGCACCGGCACCACAGGCGGCTACCAGACCAATGTCGGGAAGGTCTTCGCCGCCGGTGACATGCGCCGCGGCCAGAGCCTGGTGGTATGGGCTATCCGTGAAGGCCGGCAGGCTGCCCGCGCAGTCGATGAGTTCCTGATGGGCTCAAGCAGCTTGCCGCGCTGAGCGACAAGACATTCCCGATCACCAACGGCACCGGCTGG
>CAZQGA010000171.1:0-5578 GCA_964592735.1 uncultured Chromatiaceae bacterium
GGGCATCCTCAACCTGCTGCCGGTGCCCATGCTTGACGGCGGCCAGATTGCCTACCAGCTCATCGAGTTTGCCAAGGGCTCACCGCTCTCCGAGCGCTCGCAGATCATCGGCCAGCAGATCGGCATTTTCCTGTTGCTGATGCTGATGAGCTTCGCCTTCTACAACGATATTTCGCGCTTGCTCGGCTGATTCCGTGACCAGACCCGCAGATGGATCCCGCCCGCCCGCCCGCGTGCGCCGGTGGTTTGCCTGTGCCGCGCTGCTGGCCGTCTCGGTCATGGGCTCCGGTGCGGACCTCGTGGTACGCGACATCCGCGTGGAAGGCCTGCAGCGCATCTCCGAGGGTACGGTGTTCAACTACCTGCCGGTCAACATCGGCGACAAACTCGACCGCCAGCGCACCCAGGAGGCATTGCGGGCGGTCTACGCCACGGGCTTTTTCCGCGACGTCGAGGTGCGCTGGGACAATGGCACCCTGGTGATCGCTGTCGCGGAGCGGCCCTCCATTGAAAGCTTCAGCATCACCGGCAACAAGGACATCAAGACCGAGGACCTGACCGAATCGCTGTCGAAGATCGGCCTCAAGGCCGGGCGCATCTTCAACCACTCGGTGCTCGACGAGGTGGAGCAGTCGCTCACCGACCAGTATTTCAGCCGCGGCAAGTACGGCGCCCGGGTCACGACCGAGGTCGAGGACCTGCCGGACAACAAGGTGAGGATCGCGATCAAGATCGTCGAGGGTGACAGGGCCCGCATCCGGCAGATCAACATCGTTGGCAACCACAGCTTTCCTGACGAAGACATCCTCGACGGGCTCCAGCTGAAGATGCCGAACTGGCTGTCTTTCATACGCCAGGATGACCGCTATTCCCGGGAGTCCCTGCAGGGCGATCTCGAGACGCTCAAGTCCTTCTACATGGACCAGGGGTTTGCCGATTTCCGTATCGAGTCCACGCAGGTCGCGCTCTCGCCCGACAAGAAGGATGTCTTCATCACGGTCAACGTGGCCGAGGGCGAGCGTTACAAGGTCGCCAACGTCAAGCTTGCGGGCAACCTGATCCTGCAGGAGCAGGAACTCAACCCCTACGTGCTGGTGAAGCCTGGCCAGACTTACTCGCAGCGCACCATTACACAGAGTGCCGATCTCATCCGCCTGCGCCTGGGTGAGGAGGGCTACGCCTTCGCCAGTGTCGAGCCGGTGCCCGAGCTCAACAAGGACGAGAAGACGGCCGCCATCACGCTGTATGTCGAACCCAAGAACCGGGTCTACGTGCGGCGGGTGAACTTCACCGGCACCAGCAGCATCAACGACGAGGTGTTGCGCCGTGAGGTGCGCCAGTTCGAAGGGGGCTACCTTTCCAACAGCCGGCTGGAGCGTTCCAAGGTGCGCCTGCAGCGGCTGCCCTACATCGAGAACGTCGAGTCGAGCACCAATCCGGTGCCGGGCGCCGCTGATTTGGTCGATATCGACTTCAAGATCAAGGAGGGGCTGCCCGGGCAGTTCGGCGGTGGCATCGGTTATTCCGGCGCCCAGGGCGTCCTGCTGAACGGCAATCTGGTGCACACCAATTTCCTCGGTACCGGCAATCGCGTCTCGGCCGACGTGAGCACGAGCAAGTACCGCACCATCTACAGTCTCTCGCACCGGGATCCCTACGTGACGCCGGACGAGGTGAGCCGGACCATCAGTCTTTCCTATCGCGATGTCACGCAGTACACATCCGGGGCGTCGAATTTCTCCACGGAAACCGCAGCCCTCTCGGTCGAGTACAGCTATCCCATCACCGAATTCCAGCGGCTGATCTTCGGCCTGAGCTGGCAGGAGTCGAACCTGCTTGCGGACTCCTACAGCAGCGCGCAGGCACGGGAGTGGGTGCAACACAATGGCAGCAGCTTTGCCGAGAAGTTGAATGGTGGCAGCGAGGTGTTCGGCACCAACTTCAGCACCTTCGAGCTGGTGGCGGGCTGGATGTACGACAGCCGCAACCGGGCGCTGTTTGCCGATCGTGGTGCCCGCCACCGGCTGACCTTGTCAAGCACGGTGCCGGGCACTGACATCGAGTACTACACTTTCAACTACAACGGCACCCAGTTTTTTCCCATGGGCCGGTACTTTACCCTGTCGGTGAACGCGGACCTGGGCTTTGGTGACAGCTTCGGTGACACCACTGCCATCGTGCCGTTCAAGAACTTCTATGCCGGTGGCCCGGATTCGGTGCGCGGCTACCGCGACAACTACCTCGGCCCCCGGGACAGCTATGGCAATCCCTACGGCGGCAACATGCTCATCGCGGCGCAGACCGAGCTCATCCTGCCGATTCCGGAAAAGTGGCGTTCACGCTCGCGCCTGACCCTCTTCTATGACCTGGGCAATGTCTTCTCGACCCACGGTGTGACCTTCATGGCACCCTATCCGAACAACACGGTGCCGATCGAATACAATTTCGACCTGGGCGAGCTGAAGCAGTCCGTGGGCATCTCGGCCCAGTGGCTCGCGCCCCTGGGCCTGTTCCGTTTCAGTTATGGCTTCCCGCTCAACTCCAAGGACCGGACGGCGTTCTCCTATGGGGACGACACCGAGCAGTTTCAGTTCTCGATTGGCGGGGCTTTCTAGGGCTCGCAACCAAAAGGATCAACACACATGACGCGACGCTTTTCTGTCCTCCGCACACTTCTCGTCCTCACCCTGCTGGTGCCCGGGCTGGCCGCAGCCCAGGCGGCCCCTGGACTGAAAATCGGTGTGGTTGATTTTGCCCGCCTGATGAAAGAATCGCCGCAGGCTGAAGCGACACTCAAGGCGCTCGAGGATGAGTTTGCGCCACGCCAGCGCGACCTGGTGGCCAAGCAGAACGAACTCAAGGATCGCCAGGCCAAGCTGCAGAAGGATGCGGCCGTGATGGGTGCCGAGGAACGGCGCAATGCCGAGAGCAAGTTCCGTGACGACGAGCGCGACCTCGGCCGGCGCTTCAACGCCTTTCAGGAAGACATCAACGTGCGCCGCAACGAGGAGATCGGCAAGCTGCAGGTCGAGTTGCTGCGGGAAGTCCAGGCTTTTGCCAAGCAGCGCGGTTATGACCTCATCGTCGGCGACGGCGTGCTCTTTGCCGCCCAGGGCCTCGACCTGACCGCCCAGATCCTCTCCAGCGTGCAGGCAGGCTACAAGGGCAAGTCCGGAGCGCCAGCCAAGCCCTGAGGCTGGCGGCGTGGCATCAATGCGCGGGACTGGCAGGCAGCAGGGCTGAGATGGGTACCACGCTGGCGGCGCTGGCGGTCCGGCACGGCTGCGAACTGCGCGGCGACCCGGATGTCATCGTGGATCATGTGGCAACGCTCGTCACCGCCGGACCCGGGGCGCTCACGTTTCTGGCGAACCCGCAGTATCGCACGCAGCTGGCAGCCACCCGGGCGGGGGTCGTCGTCCTTTCTGGCGAGTTCGCTGCGGAATGTCCTACGGCGTGCCTCGTCAGCGGCAATCCCTACCTGAGCTATGCGTGCATGGCGGCGGAGCTGCATCCACCGCCGCCACCGTGCGCAGGCATCGCCCCTGGTGCCAGCGTGGCGACCGGGGCACGTCTCGGCGCCGGTACGCAGGTGGATGCCGGTGTCGTGATAGGTGCGCAGGCGGTCATCGGTGAGCGTGTTGTCATTTGCGCCAACGCCGTGATTGGTGCCGGCTGCGTGATAGGTGACGACAGCCGCATCATGGCTGGTGTCATCCTTGGCGATCGCGTCCACATTGGATGCCGCACCATCATCCACCCCGGTGCCGTAATCGGTGCTGATGGCTTCGGCAACGCCCGTGGCCCAGGCGGCGTTTGGACCAAGGTGCCGCAACTCGGCAGCGTGGTGATCGGCGATGATGTCGAAATCGGTGCACTTACCAGCGTGGACCGCGGGACCATCGGTGACACCGTGATCGGCAACGGCGTCAGGCTCGACAATCAGATCCAGATCGGGCACAACGCCACCATCGGCGACCATACGGCGATGGCTGCCCAGGCGGGTGTCGCGGGCAGCACGCAGATCGGCGCGCGCTGCATCATCGGGGGACGGGTTGCCCTGGCCGGGCATCTCAAGGTGGCCGATGATGTCGTCATTACGGGTGGCGCCAACATCACCCATTCCATCACCGGCCCGGGCCTCTACAGCGGTGCCATCCCCGCGGACGAGGCGCGCCAGTGGCGCAAGAACGCAGTGCGCTTCGGTCAGCTCGACCAGCTGGCACGGCGGCTGCGGGAACTGGAGGCGGTCATCCGCGAGCAGGACGTGAAATGATCCATCCGACGGCAATCATCTCTCCCGAGGCTGAGCTGGCCGCCGACGTCACGGTGGGCCCCTATAGCGTCATCGGCCCGCAGGTGCAGGTCGGTGCGGGCTCGGTAATCGGCCCCCACGTGATCATCATGGGGCCGACGACGCTTGGTGCCGGCAATCGCATCTTCCAGTTCGCATCCATCGGCGACGATCCGCAGGACAAGAAATACGCCGGGGAGGCGACCCGCCTGGAGATCGGCGACCGCAATACCATCCGCGAATATTGCAGTATCAACCGGGGCACGGTGCAGGACGCTGGTGTGACCCGTGTAGGCAGCGACAACTGGCTGATGGCCTACACGCACATTGCCCATGATTGCCAGCTCGGCAACCACGTGATCATGTCGAACAACGCGACGCTGGCGGGCCATGTGCACGTCGAGGATCATGTGATCCTCAGCGGTTTCTGCGCGGTACACCAGTTCTGCCGCATTGGCACACATGCCTTCGTTGGCGGGCTCTCCGGCGTGACCCGTGATGTGCTGCCCTACATGATCGTGGCGGGCCACCCGCCCGAGCCACGGGGCATCAACCTCGAAGGGCTCAAGCGCCGTGGCTTCAGTACGGATCAGCTGCGCAGCCTGAAAGACGCCTATCGCATCCTCTACCGCTCCGGATTGCGCCTGGCGGAAGCGCGGGAGCAGCTCGCGGCACTGGCGCCGGGGCAGTCCGAGGTGCGGATCATCCTCGAGTTCCTCGACCGCTCGGAACGCAGCATTGTCCGCTAGCCTGCGGGCCGGCAGGGCAGGCCGTCATGCGCATCGTCCTCGTCGCTGGTGAGGCCTCGGGCGACCAGCTGGGCGCCGGACTGATCGAGGCGCTGCGCCGGCTGTACCCGCAGGCGCACTTTGCCGGTGTTGCAGGGCCGGCCATGCAGGCCGCGGGTTGTGAGGCCTGGTTTGCCGCCGAAGAACTCGCCGTGATGGGTCTTGCCGAGGTTCTGCGGCATCTGCCACGGCTGGCCCGGCTGAAGCGCCAGCTGGTGCGCCGCATCCTTGCCGGGCCACCGGATGTCTACGTCGGCATCGACGCCCCGGATTTCAATCTGCGGATCGAGTCCGTGCTGCGGCGCGCCGGTATCCGCACCGTGCAGTATGTCTGTCCCAGCGTCTGGGCCTGGCGGCAGGGGCGGGTACGCCTGCTGCGCGAGGCCTGCGACCACGTCCTGTGTCTGCTGCCCTTCGAGGCGCCGTTTCTCGAGGCGGCCGGCGTGAGCGCCACCTTCGTCGGCCATCCGCTGGCCGACATCATTCCCCTGGAGAG
>CAZQGA010000172.1:0-5541 GCA_964592735.1 uncultured Chromatiaceae bacterium
TCAGGCTGTCCAGGTACTCGTCGAGTTCGCCGGCGATCAGCGTGTTCTCGCGCACGCGGTTGGCGACCACGGCGATGCGCACTTCGCGGCGCTCGACCCGACCGACATCGGCAAGATCCTCGAGGAACTTGGCTGCTGCAGTGATATCGATCGTCGACGGCAGCACGGGCACGATGATGGTCTCGGCGTGGCGCACCATCTCCGTCAGTTCGGCGCCATGCACCCTGGCCGGGGCATCGCTGATGACCACATCGGCGTTGCGCGGCACACCGCGCAGGCCCTGCTTGAACGCCTCCTGGCCCTCGATGGGCGCGCGATCTGCCGGGCGTTTGGCCAGCCAGTCGAGGCTGGAGCGCTGCGGGTCATAGTCGGCCAGGATGACGCGCTTGTCCTGGGTGGCGTAATAACTTGCCAGGTTGGTGGCGATCGTGCTTTTTCCGCAGCCGCCCTTCGCATTGAGCACCATGATATGCCGCATTTTTATTGTTCCTTGGTGGCCTGGTCTCCGCCCCGGGACATCCGCATGGTTTCTGCCCAGGGTGCCCGGCTCGGCACCGGGCAGCTAGAAGGTACTGGTGCATTTAACAAAAGTCCATGCCGGCAAACCAGTGGGTCCGTTGTCATTCAAAACCCGGCGACAGATGCGATCCACACCTGGCGCAGGTGCCACAGCACGACCCGGTCATCAGGCATCCATGATGTCCACACCATCCACAGGCATGCGGACCCTGCTGTCGCTCCCTGATGTCGCCCGACCCACTGGCCGCCCGGCAACATGCAGGCAGACAGGCCGATGCATTCGTCCTGCAACGGAAATCCGGGGCGCTTTTCAAACCGTGCTACCATCGGTTTTACATAGCTGCCCGACCTGCAGTACAAGCCGCCGCCCGCCTGTGTGCGTCGCCAGGCCGGTCAGCAGCGGGCCGGGCTGACGGGTGGCAAGCTGGCCATGCACCGGGACAAGGCCGGCCAGGCGCTCAGCAGATTCGAAGGGACGGTGGACGCATGAGCTCAGTCACACAGCAGGTCGAATATCCCGAGATTTCCGACGAATCCGTTGCCGAGTACCTCAAGGCCCACCCTGACTTCTTCGAGCGCAACCTGACCCTGCTCTCCGGCCTGCGTCTGCCTCACCGCACGACCGGCGGGGCCATCTCCCTGGTTGAACGCCAGCTCGACGTGCTGCGCCAGCGCAACCTCGCCATCGAAACCCGGCTGAAGGAACTGGTTGAAGTCGCCCGCAGCAACGACCGCCTGGCCGGCCGCATCCATGCCCTGGCGTTGCTGCTCATGCGCGCACGCAGCCGCGAGAACGTCATCGATATCCTCGACGAGCAGTTGCGCGAAGGCTTCACCGTGGATCGGGCGGCTCTGGTGCTTTTTGACAGCGTTCCGGGGCTGGCACAGGGGCACTCGAGTTTCGTCAAGGTGGTACACCGCGAGGACTCCGCCCTGGGGCCCTTCAAGTCCTTCCTGCAGAGTTCCTCACCCCGCTGCTCACGCCTGCGCGACCTGCAGCGGGACTTCCTCTTCGGCCCGGGTGCCGACGCCCAGTCCATGGCCCTGGTGCCACTGGGGCCGCGGTCGGAGTTCGGCTTCCTGGCCATCGGCAGCCGCGATCCGGACCACTTCCATCCGGCGAAGAGCATCGACTTCCTCGCCCGGCTGGGTGAGCTGGCAGCCTGTGCGCTGAGTCTCCACTAGGCACGTCCACCGGCACAGGGGATTGCGGCCAACGCCAGTCATCACCGGGGCAGCGCATGGAACGCATCGAATGCCTCAAGGCTGAGCGCTTCCTCGCCCACCTGCAGCTCGAGCGACGCCTCTCGCCCCATACGGCGAGCGCCTACCGGCGCGACCTGGCCTGCCTTGCGGAGTTCTGCGACCGCGAAGGCATCGCGGCCTGGCGTGACCTCAAAGTCCATCACCTGCGCCGCTTCGCCGCCACCAGCCACGGCGCAGGCCTGAATCCGCGCAGCATCCAGCGGCGGCTCTCCGGGGTGCGCAGCTTCCTGCGCTATCTGGTCCGTGAGGGTGAGATGAGCGTGAATCCGGGCGTGGGAGTGTCGGCGCCGCGGGCCGCGCGGCGCCTGCCGACGACGCTCGATGTGGACCAGATGGGCCAGCTCCTGCAAATACACGGGGACGACCCGGTCACGGTACGCGATCGGGCCATGCTCGAGTTGCTGTACTCCTCCGGCCTGCGGCTCGCCGAACTGGTCAGCCTCGACCTGGGTGACATCGATCTCGGCGACGGCCTTGTGCGCGTCACCGGCAAGGGCCGGAAAACACGGCTCGTGCCAGTGGGCCGCACGGCCCGCGATGCCGTGGCCGCCTGGCTGCGCGACCGCACCAGCATGGCCAGGCTGGATGAACGTGCGGTATTCACGGGCGTACGTGGCCAGCGCATCAGCCCCCGCTCTGTACAATCCAGGGTGAGCTACTGGGCAAAGCGTTCCGGGCTCGGCCAGCGCGTGCATCCACATCTCTTTCGCCACAGTTTCGCCAGCCACCTGCTGGAGTCCAGCGGCGACCTGCGCGGCGTCCAGGAGATGCTCGGTCACGCCAACATCAGCACCACCCAGATCTACACGCATCTGGACTTCCAGCACCTGGCGCAGGTCTACGACAAGGCCCACCCGCGGGCAAGAAAGCCCGCCAAGACCTGAACTGCCTGGGCTGCCCAGACAGGGCTGACGGGCGAACCCTCGAGGCCGGTCGCTGTCAACGCCTGCAGACCTGCGACGTTCCTGTCTGCATGCGGCCGTAGCCATCGCCCATCGCGCCGCAGCACTGCAAATCCACCCCAAGGAGAACCCATGACAGCCAAGACCCTGATCGCCAGCTTCACCCTCGCCGGCCTGCTGGCCCTGGTACCCCTGGTTTCACCCGCTGAAGATGCGGCGCCAACGCAGCCGCCGGACACAGCGTGGTGCCAGCAGAATCCGGAAAAATGCGCCGAGATGCGCCAGCGCCGCGACGCCTGGTGCAAGGACAATGCCGCCGCATGCGACAAGATGAAGGCCCGGCGTGCCGAGCGGCAGGAATGGTGCAAGAACAACCCCGCTGAGTGCCAGAAACAGCGCGATGAGCGCCAGGAGCGCTTCGGGAAGATGCAGGCGAAATGTGCTGCCGATCCCGCCAAATGCGAAGAGCGCAAGCAGAAAATGCGCGACATGAAGGCACAGTGTGAGGCCGACCCCGCCAAGTGTGCGGAGCAGCGCAAGGACAGGCGCGAGCGCCGGGAGCACAGGCACGACAAGGCTGACGCCAGGCCCTGAACGCTTGTCCATCTGACAGTCAATCCACGGGGCCCCGGCGGGGCCCCGTCTTTTTTACGGCCCTGGCCCGCAAAAAGAGCCGGTCACGCCCGACCGGGGCAGACGGCTCGTGTAGCATTTGCCCCTTCCCGCCAGGCCAGCGAGAGCCACCATGCAGCAGTTCGACGGCACCACCATCGTCTCCGTACGTCGCAACGGCATCGTCGCCATTGCCGGCGATGGCCAGGTCACCATGGGCAATACCGTCATGAAGGCCAATGCCCGCAAGGTGCGCCAGCTTGCCGAGGGCAAGGTGATCGCCGGCTTTGCGGGTGCAACGGCAGACGCCTTCACCCTGTTCGAGCTCTTCGAGGTCAAGCTCACCCAGTACGGCAACCTGACACGCGCGGCCATCGAACTCGCCAAGGACTGGCGCACCGACCGCCGCCTGCACCGGCTGGAAGCCCTGCTCTGCGTCGCCGATGTGCAGAAATCCCTGGTGATTTCCGGCAATGGCGACGTCATCGAACCGGAAGATGACCTCATGGCCATCGGCTCCGGTGGCCCCTTTGCCCAGGCGGCGGCGCGGGCGCTGCTCGACCACACCCAGCTCGAAGCGGTCGACATCGTGCGCCGCGCCCTGGAAATCGCCGCCGGCATCTGCATCTACACCAACACCAACATCGTCATCGAGACGCTGCCCCGCTAGCAGCAGACCGGGCCAGGGAACATCCATGTCGCAAATGACCCCACGGGAAATCGTCCAGGAACTGGACAAGCACATCGTCGGCCAGGACCAGGCCAAGCGTGCCGTTGCCATTGCGCTGCGCAACCGCTGGCGCCGCATGCAGGTGGCCGAGCCGCTGCGCCACGAGATCACGCCGAAGAACATCCTGATGATCGGTCCGACCGGCGTCGGCAAGACGGAGATCGCCCGCCGCCTGGCGCGCCTCGCCCACGCCCCCTTCGTCAAGGTCGAGGCAACCAAGTTCACCGAAGTCGGCTACGTCGGCCGCGATGTCGACAGCATCGTCCGCGACCTGGCAGATGCCGCCGTGAAGCTCACCCGCGAAACCGCCACTGCCCGGGTGCGCCACCGCGCGGAGGATGCCGCCGAAGACCGGGTCCTCGACGCACTGCTGCCACCCCCCCCCGGCGGCTTCGGCTTCAGCGGCAGCGCCCAGCCACCGGCCGAGACCCGCGAATCCGACACCCGGCAGAAATTCCGCAAGATGCTGCGTGAAGGCCAGCTCGACGACAAGGAAGTGGAAATCGAAGTGCGCGCTGTGCCGCTCGGCGTGGAAATCATGGCACCGCCCGGCATGGAGGAGATGACCAGCCAGCTGCAGGGGCTGTTCCAGAACCTCGGCGCCCAGCGCAAGAAGACGCGCAAGCTGAAGGTGCGTGATGCGCTGGAGCTGCTGGTCGACGAGGAAGCAGCCCGCCTGGTGAATGACGAGGAGATCAAGACCGAGGCGCTGCGCAACGTCGAACAGAACGGCATTGTGTTCATCGACGAGATCGACAAGATCGCCAAGCGCGGCGAGGGCATCGGCGGGGCAGACGTCTCGCGCGAGGGTGTGCAGCGCGACCTGCTGCCTCTGGTGGAAGGCTGCACCATCAGCACCAAGTACGGCATGGTGCGCACGGACCACATCCTCTTCATCGCCTCGGGGGCCTTCCACGCCTCGAAGCCCTCCGATCTGGTGCCCGAGCTCCAGGGCCGCTTTCCCATCCGCGTCGAGCTCGATTCCCTCACCGCGGAGGACTTCGTGCGCATCCTCACCGAGCCGGATGCCTCGCTCTGCACCCAGTACGCGGCACTCCTTGCCACCGAGGGCATTGCAGTGGAGTTTGCGGCCGATGGCGTGCGCCGCATGGCCGAGATCGCCCATCATGCGAACCAGGAGATGGAGAACATCGGGGCGCGTCGCCTGCATACCGTGCTCGAGCGCCTGCTCGAGTCGCTGTCTTTCGAAGCTGCCGACCGGGGCGGCCAGGCCCTGGCCATCGACGCCGCCTATGTGGACCAGCAGCTTGGCAGCCTGGTGAAGAACCAGGACCTGAGTCGCTACATCCTCTAGGTTTAGCCAGGGGGTGCCAGGCGCCCGCCCTTGCATAAGGGCGGCTTCTTTTGTTGCAGCGTGGTCACCCGCCCTTGCGGCGGGGTCTCCGAAGTCGCTCCACGTGATTCGCTTTGTTCGGAGACCCCGCCTCCGGGCGGGACTCCGCCACCGGCTGCCCCGCCGCTGCTGTTAAACTGCCCCCAAACGAACCACCG
>CAZQGA010000173.1:0-5520 GCA_964592735.1 uncultured Chromatiaceae bacterium
TGGCACAACGGCTGCACCTGCAGGTGCAGGTGGTCGACGTCAATGACACCAACGGCCTGGTCGAACGCATTCTCAAGGACTGGAAGGGCAGGATCGTGCTGGTGATCACCCATGCCGGGCAGTTGCCACTGCTCATCCAGAGTCTCCATGGCAGCAAAAAGCTGCCGCCGATGGCCGGGGATGAGCACGATAACCTCTACGTCGTGAGCATTCCCTGGTACGGCAAGGTCAAGACCCTGCGCCTGAAGTACGGTGAGCACTACGTGCCGCCGCCCGACTCTCCCGCAGCGCATCTGCCAGCTGGCGACGTACAACAATAAAGCCTTCGGCGTCGAGCGTCGGGTAGGGCAGGCCGCGGGCCTGGCAGTGGCGCGCGGCAGCCGGGTAACTCCACTCGAAAAGCAGTTCACGGTAGGTCCGCTCATCCAGGCGTGGGCGGCTATACAGGCCGGCTTCGTCGCGCTGGCGGGCTGCTTCATAGAGGATGACTGCGGCGGCGACCGATACGTTGAGGGATTCCACCAGGCCGCGCATGGGTACGGTGATATGGGCGTCTACGAGTGCGGCGGCCGGTCCGGACACTCCCATGCGTTCAGCCCCGAGGAGAATGGCTGTGGGGCGGGTGAAGTCGCAGCGGCGATAGTCCATGGAAAAATCGGAGAAATGTGCGGCAACAACCTGAAATCCTGATATTTTCAGATTGTCAATTGCTGTGCTGACATCGTGGTGCAGCCGGCTGCGGACCCACTTGCGGCTGCCGCCGGAGATGCCCCGGTGACGGCTCCATTCTCCGCCGGGGGAGACCGTGTGCAACTCGGTCACGCCCACAGCGTCGCAGGTGCGCAGGATTGCCGAGATGTTGTGTGACTTGTGGACATCCTCACAGAGCACGGTGAGGTCGGGCTGGCGACGGTCGAGCACGGTCTTGAGTTTGGCAAAGCGTTCCGGGGTCATGGGGCTACTCTACAATGCGCAGCCCCGGCCTGAGCAGGCTTGACGATGGTTCACCAGGACAGCTTCAGCATCCAGACTCGCGGCCGCGGCACGACCGATGTCACGGCCTGGGTGGCGGAGATCGTTGGCGTCTCCGGAATCAGTATTGGTACCTGTACGGTATTCCTGCAGCACACCAGCGCTTCGCTGATGCTCTGCGAGAACGCCGATCCGGATGTGCGTCGCGACCTCGATGCTTTCATGGTACGGCTGGTGCCGGATGGCGACCGCCTGTTCGTGCACACGGCCGAGGGTCCGGACGACATGCCGGCGCATGTACGCAGCGTGCTGACCGGTAACTCGCTGGTCATCCCGGTCACTGCTGGCCACCTGGCACTCGGCACCTGGCAGGGGCTGTACCTCTGGGAGCACCGCACGGCCGGTAACCGCAGGCAGATCCTCGTCACGGTGATCGGCTAGAATCCGCGCTCCAGCCGAGTGCCCCGGTAGCTCAGGGGATAGAGCGTCCGCCTCCTAAGCGGAAGGTCCCGCGTTCGAATCGCGGCCGGGGTACCACTGACCCTGCTGTACAGCCTGCACAGCAGGGCCGTGTGGCGGGAGAATGCTCCGGGTGTTACGGCTGCCTGCGGCGCCGGAACAGGCCGAGCGTGCTGAAGGCGCTGCCGAGCAGCCAGGCCGCTGCGGGGACCGGGACGACGGCCACGTCAAAGGCGGCCTCCGAGATGCCGGTGACGAAGCTGCTGCCGTTGTTGGAGAGGATCTGCATCCGCACGTAGGCTGCTGCGGTCGGCGAGAAACTGAAGATCTGGGCGAGGTTGGCGCTGCCGAGGCCGTTCACGGCGGAGTAACTGCCGAGCAGTGTTGGTGAGGTGAACAACGAGTCGCCCGACGCATACAGATTGAACTGCTTCACGCCCTGGCCCGCGTTTTGCGGATCGTTCCACAGGGCCAGCGCGTCGATGGTGTGAGTGCCGCCAAGGTCGAAATCGAAATTGCCCGTGAGCACGCCCTGCGACGAATACCAGATATTGTAGCCACTGCCTCCGGCGATGCCGGTATTGGCAGTGGCGGTATAGGTGGCAAAGTCGGTGACGCCGGAGGTGTATGCCGGTGTGAGCGCCGACTGGTTGATGGCGAAGTCAGGCAGGTACTGGTTGCTGTAGTTGCCCATGTTGGTGGACGCGGCGGCCGGCTGCAGAATGGTGCCGGCCTGGGCCAGACTGCCTGTGAGGCTGCACAGCCCCAGGACAAGCAGTCGGGCAAAACCCGTGGGCTGGGCCAGGTTTTTCTCGTTCATGAGATCCTCCTTGTTTTTGTAGCTGGCGATCATGAGTTCCGCCATCAGTGGTCGTTGGCCAGGTGACTCGTGTTGAAGTACGTGACACCCTTGCCAAGGGGCAGTACGCCGAAGCACAAGCGCAGTCCACACGCAGGATGCGGGATCCGGCTGGCTTGACATAAGGTGTTGCCATGAAGCAGAAGCAGCACGCAACAGTGACGCCCCGGCACCTGGCCTTCATCGGCCTTGGCGTCATGGGTTATCCCATGGCCGGGCACCTCGCGCGTGCCGGGCACATCGTCACCGTGTACAACCGCAGTGAAGCGAAGGCGGGCCGCTGGATCGCTGAATTTGGCGGACGACGGGCCGCCACGTCGCGGGAGGCGGCAGCCGGTGCTGAAATCGTTTTTGCCTGCGTCGGCGCGGATGCCGACCTGCGCGCGGTGACGCTTGGGCCAGACGGCGCCTTCGCCGGCATGGGCAGCGGCGCGATCTTCTTCGACTGCACGACGGCCTCGGCCGAGGTCGCGCGTGAGCTGGCCGCAGAGGCGGCCCGGCGCAGGCTGCACTTCATCGATGCGCCGGTTTCGGGTGGCGAGGCCGGTGCGCAGCGTGGTCAGCTGACCGTGATGTGCGGCGGCGAGGCGGCGGCGATCGAGCAGGCACGACCCGTGGCGCTCGCCTTTGCGCGCGCGGTGACGCACGTTGGGCCATCCGGCGCAGGCCAGCTCGCCAAGATGGTCAACCAGATCTGCATCGCGGGGCTCATCGAGGGACTCGCCGAGGGCATCGCGTTCGGTGAAGCAGCCGGCCTCGACATGCGGCTCGTACTCGAGGTCATCGGCCAGGGTGCGGCGCAAAGCTGGCAGATGGACAACCGCGGGACGACGATGATCGAGGACCGCTTCGACTTCGGCTTTGCCGTCGACTGGATGCGCAAGGATCTCGCCCTGTGTCTTGCCGAGGCGCATCGCAACGGCGCGCAGTTGCCGGTGGCGGAGCTGGTCGACCGCTTTTACGCCGAGGTGCAGGCCATGGGTGGCGGCCGCTGGGATACCTCGAGTCTGGTGCGACGACTGCGCTGAAGCGGCTGGCGCGCGCCATGCCCTGTGCTTTCGTGCTTGTCATGGATGCCGGTCACCGACTCACTGTTTGCTGCTGTGGGCACGGCCATGACTGAGGCTATTGTGCCGCTGCTCGCCATTCTCGCTGGCGTTGATGGCGGGCTCAGTGCTCCGCGTGCGGGGCCTGGGCGGGGAGATTGCTCCGGAGCGCAGCAGCGGCCTGGTCCGCGATCCCGGCTTCTTCCTGGTGTTCCTCTGCAGGCTCGGCATGCCGGAGGGCTGGGCTGCGACCGCCATCCAGCTCGCCGTGGGTCTGCTGCTGACGCCCTGGGATCTGCGTGGTGAGGTGCTCGCTGGCTGCCTGGTGACCCTGGCCGGGGCGATCTGGTTGCGGCTGGGGATCGCGCGGGGCACCCTGACGGTGTGGCGCTTTAGGTTCAACGGCAGGCTGTACCTTCTGTATCTTTTGATCGTGCTGGCCTGATATGCTTGGCCATGCCTAATTGAATAAATATAACAATAACTTGTAAATTAAACTTAATGCGTTGATCGCTTTCCGGACGACCCTTTTCCTGGCCGGTCCGCCGGGGATTGCTGGCCTGACCCCGGCGCCGGATCAACGCATGGCAATTCAAACCCATGCAGCCCGACTTACCCGAATTTCTGTGTACCAGAACTGCCGTCGCCGACGGGATGGCATGCGGGTGTGGTCGCCCTGGTCATGCTGGTGACGTCGGGCCCATGCGGGTGCCTGATGGCGAGCGGCGCCGGACGGCGGATCGGCGACGCCAGACGGCCTGGTCCCTGGCTTATGGCGGCCTGCGACCCCGCCGGCGTACCGGCCGGCGAACCGGTGACGAACGCCACATCTGGCTCGACTGGCACGAGCCGCGGGTGCTGTACCTGACGCTTGCGATCGTGCTGATGAGCTGTGCGGATGCCCTGTTTACGCTGAACCTGCTGGCGATAGGGGCCGAGGAGCTCAATTCCGTGATGCGAGTTCTGCTCGACAAGGGTTCCCACTGGTTCCTGTGGGGCAAGATCGGCCTGACGTCGGTCAGCGCCGTAGTGCTCGCTGTTGCGGCACGGCGCTACGTCCTCGGCCATGTCCCCGTGATCGCTCTCATCAAGCTGTGCCTGCTGGGATATGCGGTTCTCATTGCCTGGGAACTGTACCTGCTCTACTGGCTCATGACGGACGGTGGACAAACCGACCTGCTGCTCCTGGAATGGGTTGCCGGCTGAGCTAGCACGGGTTGCGGCGGCGCCTTATCATGGCCGGCCTGTAGTGTCGCCGGGTTTTCCAGTCTGCCCATGAGCCAGTCCATCAAGGAGCATTACCTGTCATCGCCGCTGTTCGGCGCCAATGCACCGTACGTCGAAGATCTCTACGAGTCTTTTCAGCGTGATCCGGCCTCGGTGCCGGAGAACTGGCGACGGTTTTTTGCCGCCATGGGCACGCCGGTTGCACAAGCTGCGGTCGTCACGCGCAGCCAGACGGTGCCGCCGGTGCGGGCAGTGGCGGCAGTCCGCCCCGGGGACGCCGTCAGCGAAAAGCAGGCGGTGGTGTCGCGGCTGATCCAGGTCTACAGCCAGCGTGGCCACCAGGTTGCTGATCTCGATCCGCTGGGTCGCACTGAACGACGGCTGCCGCAGGTGATGCGGCTTGACTACCTCGGCCTCGGCGATGCCGACATGGATACCGAGTTCTTCACCACCGGCCTTGCCAGTACCGGTGGTGCCCGCATGAAGCTCAGGGATATCCTCGCCCTGCTGCACCGGGTGTACTCTGGAAAAATCGGTGCCGACTACGCGCACCTGTCCCGCAGCCGCGAACGGCACTGGATCCGCGAGCGCCTCGAGCGCGGCCAGCTTGGCGAGCCCTTCACACCTGCCGAGCAGCGTCACATTCTCGGCCAGCTCACCGCCGCCGAGGGCATCGAGCGCTACCTGCACACCCGCTACGTCGGCCAGAAGCGCTTTTCGCTCGAGGGTGGCGACAGCCTGATCCCGATGCTCGATGACATGATCCAGCACAGTGGCGCCCGCGGCGTCCAGGAGATCGTCATCGGCATGGCGCACCGCGGGCGCATCAACGTGCTGGTCAACGTGCTGGGCAAGGCGCCGCAGCAGCTGTTCGAGGAGTTCGAGGGCAAGCAGGACCCGGAGTCCATGACCGGCTCGGGCGACGTCAAGTACCACATGGGCTTCTCCTCCGACATC
>CAZQGA010000174.1:0-5514 GCA_964592735.1 uncultured Chromatiaceae bacterium
GGTGATTTCGTTGGCGCCATCGCTCACCCAGGCGTTGGCTGACATGCGAATCCTGCCGCCGGTGACGTCGTAGTCGAGCGCACCAGCCCGGCCCTGCGTGTGCTTGTCCTGCACCCGTTGCTCGAAGCGGGCCGGAGACCCATGGAGCAGGGCGGTGCGCAGTTCATGGCCGAGGAAGTTCAGCTCGGCATCGGTACACCAGATCCTTGCACCCTGGTCGAAGATCTGCACGTTGCCCCGGAAGGTCCAGCGGCTGTTTTCGAAGTCCAGGCGTGCCGCCTCGGCGTGGTCGGCACGGATGCTGAGCGTGCCCTGGGTGATATGGATGTCCTGGAAGAGCAGGCGTTCGCTGCGCCGGTCAACCTCCGACGAACTGGCTTCCAGGTCGATCGGCAGCCTGCTCTGGCCCGCAAAGTCCGGCAACGGCGAGGGTGCGCGGGCCTGCTGCGCCCAGCCCGGAACGCAACCCAGGGCCGCAAGCAGGGCAATACAGGCCAGCTGTGGCCAGCTGCGCTCAGCGCACATAGTGGCCCACCACATCGGCACGCAGCCGCAGGCGGTCTTCCCGCAGCCATGCGAGCAGCCCGGTGGCGTGCATCCTGCTTCCTGCATAGTCGACGACAACCTTCCTGTCGGTGGAGGCGATATCCGTGCCCGGGTCGAATTCCAGATAATCGGTGCGGATGATGGCGACTGGCCCGCCGGCTTCGCGCGTCGTGGCAACGACGTTCCCGGAGAGCGCGATCATCCTGCCCTCGCCAAGCACCTGCCCGGTATCTGCAGTCAGGCGCCAGGGGATGTCACTGGCCGGATCATAGTTGACGGTGACCCCTTCCAGGCTGATGTTGCCGTCGGCAGGATGTTGCACGACATGGGCTGCGGCAAGCCGGTAGAGCACGTGGCCATCATCACCGGTGCCGGTCAACCGGGCATCGGTGAGGTAGTAGCCCACGCCGAGTGAAGGTGCTGCAGCGACTGGCTCGCCGCCCTTGTCGACGTTCCGCAGCAGCATCCCGGTGCCCACGGCCACCGCCAGGAGCCACAGCAAGGCCAGTGCCCTGCGCCAGTTCATGCGGGTTCCGGGGCTGCATCTGCGCTGCGCGCGGCCAGCAGCAGATCGCAGATTTCACGCACCGCACCGGCGCCGCCCGGCAGGGTGGTGCGCCAGGCGGCGGCAGCCATGACCACGGGGTGACAGTCGGCCACCGCGATAGGCAGCGCCACCTGCCGCATGACCGGCAGATCCGGTTCATCGTCGCCCATGCACGCGGCTTCATCGGCCGCAATGCCGGTGATCGCCAGCAGTTCCGTGAGCGCCGGGCCCTTGTCCGGCCGGCCGAGCAGGACGTGGGTGATGCCAAGGTCGGCCATGCGGCCGGCCGCCGAGCCGGAGTGCCGGCCGGAGATCACGGCCACGGTGACGCCCGCGGCCATGAGGCGCTTGATGCCATAACCGTCGCGGACGTGGAAGGTCTTGAATTCGCGGCCATCCGCGTCGTAATGCAGGCGCCCGTCGGTCATCACGCCGTCGACGTCGAGGATCAGCAGGCGGATTCTGGCGGCACGGCGCATGAAACCCTGGTCAGGCAGTGACGGCATCGCTCACATCACTCCGGCACGGAGCAGGTTGTGGACGTTGAGGGCACCTACCGTGACGTTGGTGTCATCCACCACCGGCAGGGCCGTGATCTTGAACTGCTCCATGATGTGTACCGCCTCGGCGGCCAGTGCCGTCGGGCCGATGGTCTTGCAGCCGGCCGTCATCACGGTCCGCATGGGCGTGTGGTGGATGTCCACGGTGTGATCCATGGCCCGGCGCAGGTCGCCGTCGGTGAATATGCCGAGGAGCCGGTTGTCCGCATCGACCACGGCCGTCATGCCGAGGCTCTTGCGCGTCATTTCCACCAGGCCTTCCGACAGCAGCGCGTCGGGGCCGATGCGCGGTACCGCGTTGCCCGTGTGCATGACGTCGGCAACCCGCAGCAGCAGCCGCCGGCCCAGGATGCCACCGGGGTGCGACAACGCGAAGTCTTCGCGCGTGAAGCCACGGCTTTCCAGGAGCGCCACCGCCAGGGCATCGCCCATGGCCAGGGCGGCGGTAGTGCTGGCGGTCGGCGCCAGGTTGAGCGGGCAGGCTTCCTCCGCGACCCCGACGTCGAGCACCACGCTGGCCGCCCCGGCCAGCGTCGAGCGGGGCGCGCCGGTCATGGTGATCAGCGGTACACCAAGGCGCTTGAGCAGCGGCAGGATGGTGACGATCTCACCGGTTTCCCCCGAGTTGGAGATGGCGATCACCAGGTCCGTCCGGGTGATCATGCCAAGGTCGCCATGGCTTGCCTCACCCGGGTGGACGAAGAAGGCCGGCGTGCCGGTGCTGGCGAGGGTTGCGGCGACCTTGCTGCCGATGTGCCCGGACTTGCCCATGCCGGTGACGACGACCCGGCCCTGGCAGGCGAGCACCAGCGCGCAGGCCTGGGTGAAGGCTTCGTCGATGCGTCCGGCGAGGTCGGAGACGGCCCTGGCCTCGATCTGCAGCACCCGGCGGGCGAGGTCGCGGACGTCCACGGCGGCTTGGTGCTGGGTCATGGGGCGGCTGGTCCGGGGTCAGGGCTGGGCACTGGTCGGGCAATTGTACGGGAACGCTTCCGCGGCGTGAGGGCGTCGCGCAGCGGGGCCAGCCCCGGCGCCGGAGAAGCCCTCTATAATGGCCCGCTTTCTCCCCGAGGCGCAGCGTTGCCGATGAATCCTGCGGATATCCAGACCCTGATCGAGGCCCAGTTGCCCGGCTGCATGGCGACCGTGCAGAGTGCTGACCACGTTCACTACGAAGCGGTGATCGTCTGCGCGGCGTTCGCCGGCAAGCGTCCGCTGCAGCGGCACCAGATGGTGTACGCCGCGCTCGGATCACGCATGGGTGGCGACATCCATGCGTTGTCCATCAGGGCGCTGACGCCCGAGGAGCAGGCCGCCGGCGCCCGCTGAGCGCTGCGGCCAGGAGGGATGGAAAAGCTCGCGATCACCGGGGGGCAGCGCCTGGAAGGCGAAGTGCGCATCTCCGGTGCCAAGAACGCGGCGTTGCCGATCCTGGCGGCTGCGCTCCTCACCGAGGAGCAGGTGACGATCGGCAATATCCCGCATCTGCGGGATATCACCACCACCATCGAGCTGCTCTCGCGCATGGGGGTGGGCGTGACCCTGCATGAGGGACAGCGCATCGAGGTGGATCCCGGTGGCATCCGTGAGTGCCATGCCCCCTACGACCTGGTGAAAACGATGCGCGCCTCGATCCTCGTGCTCGGGCCGCTCGTGGGGCGCTTTGGCAGCGCTGACGTCTCGCTGCCGGGCGGTTGCGCGATCGGTGCGCGCCCGGTGGACCTGCACGTGGCCGGGTTGCGTGCGCTCGGTGCACGGGTCGACATCGAGGATGGGTACATCCGTGCCCGCGCAGACCGGCTCAGGGGTGCGCACCTGGTGCTCGACAAGGTGACGGTCACGGGCACGGAAAACCTCATGATGGCAGCGGTCCTCGCCGAAGGAGAGACCGTGCTGGAGAACGCCGCACGCGAACCGGAGGTCGAGGATCTCGCCAATTTCCTCAACTGCATGGGTGCGCGCATCAGCGGTGCCGGCAGCAACCGTATTGTCATCGAAGGCGTGCGCCGCCTGCACGGCGCCGCATACGATGTGCTCCCTGACCGCATCGAGACGGGCACTTTCCTGGTCGCCGGTGCCATCACGGGCGGGCATGTGCGCTTGCGCAATACCTGCCCGGAGCATATCGAGGCGGTGCTCGCGAAGCTGCGCGATGCCGGTGCCCGGGTCGCGACCGGTCCGGACTGGATCGAGCTGGAGATGGGTGCCCGTGCCAGGGCGGTGGACATCAGCACCACGCCGTATCCGGGGTTCCCCACCGACATGCAGGCGCAGTTCGCGGCCCTGAACTGTGTGGCCAGCGGGGTGGCGACCATCAACGAGAATGTGTTCGAGAACCGCTTCATGCACATGCCGGAGTTGCAGCGCATGGGGGCCAATATCCGCCTGCAGGGCAACACCGCGGTGATTGAGGGGGTCGAGCGCCTGAAGGCCGCCCCGGTCATGGCGACCGATCTGCGTGCGTCGGCCGGCCTGGTCCTGGCCGGCCTGGTGGCGGAAGGCGAGACCGTCGTAGACCGGATCTACCATATCGACCGTGGCTACGAATGCATCGAGGAGAAGCTGAACCAGCTTGGGGCGTGCATCCGCCGCCGGAATTGACTGCAATGCCCGCCGGCCGTAGGCAAGGCGTTTTCCCCGTGTGTATAATTTCGCGGTTTACGCGCACCTGCCGCCAGGCTGTCGATGCTGGCAAGGTTCCCGGTGTCGCAGCTGCCTGAATACCAACAAGAGCTTGAGAGGGTTAGCTCGATGAGCGATGAGGCCGACCTCAGCCGACGCCATTTTCTGACCGTCGCCACCAGTGTGGTCGGCGGCGTGGGCGTGGTGCTCGCTGCCGTACCTTTCGTGGCGTCCTTCCGCCCCAGCGCACGGGCGCAGGCCATGGGCGGTCCCGTCGAGGTGGACATCGGCAAGCTCGAGGACGGCGCCATGGTGCGCGTCGTGTGGCGCGGGCGGCCGGTGTGGATCCTGCGGCGGACCAAGGACATGCTGGCCCGCATCGCCGAAGAGCCGGTGGCGAGGCTCAAGGATCCAGACTCCAAGGAATCCGAGCAGCCGGACTTCGCCCGCAACACGGATCGTTCCATCAAGCCGGACATCCTGGTGGTGATCGGCGTTTGCACCCATCTCGGCTGTGCGCCCATCGAGCGTTTCGATGTAGCTCCGCCCGACCTGGGGCCTGACTGGCTCGGCGGATTTTTCTGCCCCTGCCACGGTTCCCGCTTCGACATGTCCGGGCGAGTCATGGTCGGCTCCCCGGCGCCCACCAACCTGCCGATCCCGCCGTACCGTTTTGTCGGTGACAGCATGATCCTGATCGGCGATGACACGGGAGCCAGGGCATGAGTGCCGCACGGTCTGAGACAGCAGCCGGGCAGGGGCGGTTTACCCGTTTCATCGGCTGGGTGGACGAGCGCTTCCCGCTCACCGCCATGATCAAAGAGCACGCCACCGAATACTATGCGGCGAAGAACTTCAACGCCTGGTATGTTTTCGGCGTCCTGGCCATCGTCGTGCTGGTCATCCAGCTGGTGACGGGCATCTTCCTTACGATGAACTACAAGCCATCGGCCACCGAGGCGTTTACCTCGGTGGAATACATCATGCGTGATGTGGAGTGGGGCTGGCTGATCCGCTACATGCACTCTACCGGCGCATCGGCTTTCTTCATCGTCGTCTACCTGCACATGTTCCGTGCGTTGCTCTACGGGTCCTACAAGAATCCGCGCGAGCTCCTCTGGATCATCGGCATGGTGATCTATCTGGCGCTGATGGCCGAGGCCTTCATGGGCTACCTGCTGCCGTGGGGGCAGATGTCCTACTGGGGCGCGCAGGTGATCGTCTCGCTGTTCGGCGCCA
>CAZQGA010000175.1:0-2716 GCA_964592735.1 uncultured Chromatiaceae bacterium
GACATCGCCCTTTCACGGCGGTAACCGGGGTTCGAATCCCCGTGGGGACGCCATTGACTGTCGCCGTGATGCCCGTCTTGGACGCGCTTCCGGCTTTTCATTTATGATTCAGCAGGTTGTTGTGTCGTAGCCCGGTCGATTGCCGTCCCCGGCCGGGCGAGGAAGCGCACTTGCCTTTCGTGCTGAACCAGTCCTGGTGTTACTGGGGAGTTGCTGTCGCGTATGCGCTGCTGCTCGCCTACATGCTCGTGGCCGGTGGGCGCGGGCTGTTGCGATGGCATCTTGTGCTGGTGGCTGCAGCGGGAACGCTGTGGGGTGCTTTCCTGGCTGAGCGGGCCGGCCTGGTACAGACGCTGCCGCTCGATCCAACCGGTTTTCTCGCTGAGCTTGCCTACACCAGCAGCTGGTTCCTGCTGCTTTACCGCCTTCTGCGAGGCCCTTATCAGCAGTCGATGCCGGAGGTGGTGCGGCGGGCGCTGGTCCTGCTCTGGTTCGGGCTGGGTACGCTGGGAGCCATGGCGGGTTGGTACTGGTATGGCCAGGGCGATGGGGCCTGGATCCCCGGGGCTTTTGCCGGCATCGTCCTGACTGCCGCTCTTGCCTGTCTGGCGCTGGCGGCGCAGCTCAGCCGTGATGCGCCCGTGGAAGGCCGGGCAGCCCTGATGATGCTGGTTGCCGCCGCCGCAACCGCAGCCGGTGCACAGGTGGTCGTGATGGGTCTGGCATTGCTGGGCTCGGCGGTGCCGGCCGGTATCCTCGTCAGCCGGGCAGTGGCCATGATCGCTACCGCGGGGTTGCTTGCCCGCGCCGTGTTTCTCCAGCCGCAATGGTCGCTCGCCATTTTCGTGTCCCAGCAGGCGCGGACCTATCTGCCACGCTTCATGGCCATGATCGGGGTGCTTGCGGTTCTTCTGGCCGTCATGCCATTTTGCCGCTCCCTGGAGCCGGAGGCTGCTTATCCGCTGGGGCTTCTGCTCATCGGGGTCACCGGATCACCGGTGGTGGCGCTGTTGTTTTCCCAGCGGCTGAGTGCGCGGGCCCGCGTTTTCCTCAGCAAGCACTTCCTGCCGTTTCGCTATGACTACCGTGAGGAGTGGTTGCGCCTCATCGATACACTGGCCTCTCCGGACCAGCCCTTGCCGCTGCCTGAGCGTGCCATCAAGGCTGTCGCGCAGATCGTGGGCAGCCCGGCTGGGCTGCTCTGGATGCGCCGTGACGCCGCTGATGGGCTGTTCGCCTGCACGGCCGGATGGAATACCAAGATGTGGTCTGATGAATACGTGCCGGCCAGCGACCCGGTCATAACCTTCATGTTCGAGCGCCAGTGGATTCTCGATACGGCTGAACTCGCCCGTAATCCAGCCATGTACAACGGGATGCGGCGCCCGGTCTGGCTGGAGCAGTTCCCCGACGCGTTGCTCCTCGTGCCGCTCATCAGCAACCAGGCCCTGATCGGCTTCATGCTGCTGCTCCAGTCGAGTTCGGCGTTCCGGCTGACCTTCGAGGAAATCGACCTGCTGCGCACCACGGGGCGCCAGGTGGCAGCGCACCTGGCCCAGTACGAGGCCGACCAGCGGCTGGCGGAAGCCAAGCAGTTCGAGGCGTTCAACCGGCTCAATGCCTTCCTCATGCATGACCTGAAAAACCTGATCGCCCAGCAGTCAATGGTGGTGAAGAATGCCGCACGCCACAAGGGCAATCCGGAATTCGTCGAGGATGCCATTGCCACCATCGACAATTCGGTCGTGCGCATGAACAAACTGCTGCAGCAACTGCAGAGCGGTGAGGCAGGTGGCCGCCGCAGCCGGGTTCGCCTCGCTGCCGTACTGCAGGATGCGGTGGAGCGCTGCCGTGGCCGCAACCCCGAGCCAGAGATCGCAGGGGCTGATGAACGCCTGCATGTGCAGATCGATCGCGACCGTTTCGCGATGGTGGCCGCGCATCTCATACGCAATGCCCAGGAAGCCACTGCCAGTGTGGTGGAAGTCAACGCCTGCCGCAGCGGCAAGGAGGCGGTCATCACCATCCGCGACGACGGTTGCGGCATGGACGCGGAATTCATTCGCACACGTCTCTTCCGGCCCTTTGACTCAACCAAGGGCAGCAAGGGCATGGGCATCGGTGCGTACCAGGCGCGCAGCCTGGTGGTTGACTCCGGTGGCTCGTTGGGCGTTGAGTCGGAGCCAGGCCAGGGCACCTGTATTACCATCCGGCTGCCGCTGGCGGAACTGCCTGCGGCCCAGGACTGAAGCAAGGGGGAGTGGGTGAGCGAACAACGGCGGCGGTTGCTGGTGGTGGAGGACGACAGGGGGCTGCAGAGCCAGTTGCGCTGGTGCTTTGAGGATTACGAAGTGCTGGTAGCCGAGGACCGCGAATCCGCACTTGCCCAGCTGCGCCGGCACGAGCCGGCGGTGGTCCTGCAGGACCTTGGCCTGCCGCCGGATGCGGAGGGCGTCTCGGAAGGCTTTGCCACGCTGAAGCAGATCCTCGGGCTTGCCCCGGCGACGAAGGTCATTGTCGTGACGGGCCATGGTGACCAGGACAATGCCGTGAAGGCCGTTGGCCTCGGGGCTTACGATTTCTACCAGAAGCCGGTAGACACCGATGTCCTGCAGCTCATCGTCAATCGCGCCTACCAGATCCACGAGCTCGAGGAGGAAAACCAGCGCCTGCTGCGCCAACAGGGTACCTCGCCGCTCGATGGCATCGTGGCGGG
>CAZQGA010000175.1:2726-5504 GCA_964592735.1 uncultured Chromatiaceae bacterium
AGAAGGTTGCGCCAACCACGGCCACCACCCTGGTGCTTGGCGAGAGCGGTACTGGCAAGGAACTCATGGCGCGCGCCATTCACACGCTCAGCCCGCGCGCCGGCAAGGCTTTCGTCGCCATCAACTGTGCAGCGATTCCGGAAACCCTGCTTGAGAGCGAGCTCTTCGGCTATGAGAAAGGCGCCTTCACCGGTGCCGTCAAGCAGACTCCGGGCAAGATCGAGACGGCAGATGGCGGCACCCTGTTTCTCGACGAGATCGGCGACATGCCGCTGGCGTTGCAGGCGAAGCTGCTGCGTTTTCTGCAGGAGCGGGTCGTCGAGCGTGTTGGTGGGCGTGAGGAGATTCCTGTCGATGTGCGCGTGGTTTGCGCGACCAACCAGGATCTCGATGCCGGAATCCGCGAGAACCGCTTCCGCCAGGACCTTTACTATCGCATCAGTGAGATTACGGTGAGCCTGCCGCCGCTGCGCGACCGGGAGGCTGGCAAGCTGGTGCTGGCACGCATCCTGCTCGAGAAGGCTGCGGCCCGGCATGCCCGGCGGTTCAGCGGCTTCAGTTCTGATGCGCAGCACGCCATTGAGGGCTACGCCTGGCCCGGTAATGTTCGTGAGCTGGAAAACAAGATCAATGGCGCTGTCATCATGGCCGAGGGCAGGCAGGTCACTGCTGCCGATCTCGGTCTTGCCGGAATCGATGCCAGCGCACCAAACCTCAACCTGCGCGAGGTCAGGCGCGAAGCCGAAACACGCGCCATCCGCCACGCGCTGGCACTGGCCGGCGACAATGTATCGCAGGCCGCCAAGCTGTTGGGCATTACGCGTCCGACGCTCTACGACCTTATGCAGAAGTACGCCCTGCAGGCCGGCGAACGTGCCGACAGTGCGGTGGGCGGCTAGCCTGCCGGGGTCTCCAGCAGGCGTTTTTCCCAGTTGAGTGCGCTTTGTACGATGGCATCAATGTCATCGTGCGCTGGCTGCCAGCCCAGGGCTGAGCGAATCCGGTCGGCGACGGCAATGAGCACCGGCGGGTCGCCTGCGCGACGGGGCTCGTCGCGGCGGGGCAATGGATGGCCGGCGGCACGTTCCACTGCTGCAAGGAGTTCGCGCACGCTGTAGCCGTGGCCGTAGCCGCAGTTCAGCGTGGTGGAACTGCCCCCGTTGCGCAGGTAGCCCAGGGCGCGGATGTGAGCCGTCGCCAGGTCTTCGACATGGATGTAGTCGCGTACGCCGGTACCGTCCGGTGTGTCGTAGTCGGTGCCATAGACGGACACGAACGGCCGCTTGCCGACCGCCACTTCACAGGCCACCTTGGTGAGGAGCGTTGCCTCGCGCGTGGACTGGCCGATGGCACCGCCCGGGTGGGCCCCCGCGACGTTGAAGTAGCGCAGTGTGACGTGGCGCAGCGGCGTGGCCAGGGACAGGTCGCGCAGCATCCACTCGGTCATCAGCTTGGACGAGCCGTAAGGGTTGATCGGCGCGGTGGGGCTGTCTTCGCTCGCGCGTCCTCCGGGTGGCATGCCATAGACGGCCGCGGTGGAGGAAAAGATGAAGTGGCTGACGCCCTGGCGGCTGGCACAGTCGAGGAGGTTGCGGCTGGCACAGGTGTTGTTGCCGTAGTACTTGAGGGGGTCGGTGACCGACTCCGGTACGATCGTATGGGCCGCGAAGTGCAGGATCGTGTCGATATCATGCTCGGCGAGGACGCGCTCGACGAGTGCTGCATCGCCCGTGTCGCCGACCACGAGCGTGCCATGGGTGACTGCTGAGCGGAAGCCGGTGCTCAGGTTGTCGAGCACGACGACCCGCTCGCCGGCAACGCCGAGCTGTCGTACGACGTGGCTGCCGATATAGCCGGCGCCTCCAGTGACGAGAATGCCTTTGTGCTGCATGGCGAGGGTTCTTCCCGGTGTCATGTGCGGCCTGGGGTCGCCGGCGATTATAGGGTTGCCTTGAAGATGCTGCCCGGTCCTGGCTCACAGGCTTGACCCTTGCGCAGGGCATGGGCGACCATCCGCCGCCGCGCCACCTGGCTGCAGCGGATCGCGCAAGCGGACGATGACGATGACGGACGACAATACGACGCCGGACGACGGGCTGCTGCTGGCTGGTGAACCACCGGCCTTTACGCTCTGGTGGCCGGCACGGGCACGTCCCGTGCTGCTGGTCTGTGACCATGCGGCCCCGTGCATCCCGGCGCGCCTGGCTGACCTGGGCGTGCCGGAGGCTGCGCTGCGGACACATATTGCCTGGGATATCGGCGCTGCCGCGCTGGCCGGGCAGCTCGCCCGGGCCCTGGATGCAGCAGTCGTGCAGACGGGCTATTCACGCCTGGTGGTGGACTGCAACCGCCATCCCGATGATCCAACGCTGATGCCCGTGCAAAGCGATGGCATCAGCATTCCTGGCAACCGCAACCTGTCTGCATCTGGGCGTGCGGGGAGGATGGCCGGGCTGTACTGGCCCTACCACCGCGCGATCGAAGCGCAGCTCGCCAGGCTGGCGGGCCCGGATGCCAGTCCCGTGCTCATCGCGGTCCACAGCTTCACGCCCGTGATGGATGGCCGGCAGCGTCCCTGGCATGTGGGTGTGCTCTGGGACCGGGATCCGCGGCTCGCCCTGCCGTTGCTGGCGGCACTGCGCGGCGATGGGGACCTGGTGGTGGGCGACAACGAACCTTATTCAGGCCGGGATCCGGCTGGCTTCACGATCGATCACCATGCGCAGGCGCATGGCCTGGCGCACGTATCGGTGGAGGTTCGCCAGGATCTGCTGGCAA
>CAZQGA010000176.1:0-5472 GCA_964592735.1 uncultured Chromatiaceae bacterium
CTCGCGCTCGGAGCTGTACTCCTGCTCCACCACCGCACGGCGTGACACCACGACGTTGTTGCGGCGCCGGTCGAGTTTGATCACCTTGAACTCGAGTTCCTTGCCCTCGAGATAGGATGGATCGCGCACGGGACGCACGTCCACGAGTGAACCCGGCAGGAACGCACGCACGTAATCGACGTCAACCGTGAAGCCGCCCTTGACGCGGCCGCTGATCAGGCCCTTGACGATCTTGCCGTCCTCAAAGGCACTCTCGAGCTGCTCCCAGGTACGGGCGCGCTTGGCGCGTTCACGGGACAGCCGGGTCTCGCCATGGCCGTCTTCGACGGAATCGAGCGCAACCTCCACGTTGTCGCCGATCTGGACTTCTATTTCCCCGCGCTCGTTGCGGAACTGGCTGGTGGGGATCACCGCCTCGGACTTCAGTCCGGCGCTGACCACGACGACTTCAGCGGACACATCCACGACGCGGCCCATGAGAATGGTGCCGGGGCGAATGCGGTTGCTGGCAAGGCTCTGCTCAAAGAGATCGGCAAAAGATTCAGTCATTGATGTACATCCAGGCCGCCAGGATCCGGGCGGCAATTTCCTTCGGTTCGCAACATTGCTGCCGCGACATATCAGTTACAACTCCACGATCCCGTCAACGGGGCCGTGGTCCGGTACCGGGCGCTACTCCGGGGAATGCTGCAGCTACCCAGGCCAGCACCCTCGACACCACCTCATCGACACTCAGGCCGGTGGAATCCAGGGTGCGTGCATCCGGGCAGGCACGCAGCGGCGCAACGGTGCGCTCCGCATCGCGGCGGTCGCGCTCCGCCATGTCTCTCGAAAGGGCGGGAAGGCTAACATTAATCCCCTTCTCCTTCAACTGCTTATGGCGCCTGCGAGCCCTCTCCTCCACGCTGGCCGTCAGGAACACCTTGAGGGCGGCATCCGGGAAAATCACCGATCCCATGTCACGCCCGTCTGCCACCAGTCCCGGCAGACGCCGGAAATCCTGCTGGCGGCCGACCAGCGCCATGCGCACCGCTGGCCAGGCAGCCACTCGTGAAGCGGCCTGGCCAGCCTCTTCCGTACGGATCGCCTCGCTGACATCACGGCCCTCCAGAACCACCCGGCCCTCAGTGCCCGCAAGCGGATCGAACCGGACATCGAGATCCGCAGCGATGGCCGCCAGCGCCGGCTCGTCATCCAGGGAAATGCCCCGCCCGAGCGCGGCCTGCCCGACCAGACGGTAGAGCGCGCCACTGTCGAGCAGGTGCCAGCCGAGCCGGCCGGCCACCGCCCGGGCTACGGTACCCTTGCCAGATCCGCCCGGCCCGTCGAGGGCCAGCACCGGAACCTCAGCCACGCGCAGCGTCCGTGCTGGTTTCCTCAAGCCGCATGCCGATCCGGCCCGCGAGTGTCGCAAAGCCCGGGAAGGACGTGGCCACATTGGCGGTGTCGAGGATCCGCACCTCACCCTGCGCACGGATGGCGCCCACGGCAAAGGACATGGCGATGCGATGATCGCCAGCGCTGTCAACCTCGCCTGAACGCAGGCTGCCGCCCTGGATGCGAGCCCCATCGGGCGTCTCATCGAGACTTGCGCCCAGGGCACGCAGGCCCGTCGCCATGACTGCTATGCGGTCGCTTTCCTTGTGCCGCAGTTCCTCAGCCCCGCTGATGAGCGTATCACCATCGGCAAGTGCTGCAGCCACGAACACCGCCGGGAACTCATCGATGGCGAGCGGCACCAGCGCCGGGGGGATGGCTACGCCACGCAGGCGTGAAGGCCGCACCTTAATTCGCCCGACCGGCTCAGCCTCGGACACGACATCCGCCGGCTCCACCGTCAGGTCCATGCCCATGAGGCGGAAAATCTCCAGAATCCCGGTCCGCGTCGGGTTCAGGCCGACATGCTCGAGGGTGAGTTCGCCCTCCTGGGCCAGGGCAGCCGCCAGGATAAGAAACGTGGCCGATGACAGGTCGCCGGGCACGTCGACGAAGGTGGCTTGCAGTCTGCCACACGGGACCAGGCTCGCGACCAACCCCTCATGCCGGACTGGCTGGCCGAACATCGCCAGCATGCGCTCGGTGTGGTCACGGGTCACCGCCGGCTCACGGACGGTCGTTTCGCCGTCCGCATAGAGCCCGGCCAGCAACACCGCCGACTTGACCTGGGCGCTCGCCACCGGCATCGCATAATCGATACCCCGCAGGGGCGAGTTGCCGAGAATCCGCACCGGCGGACGACCCGCGACGGTCTCGATACGGGCGCCCATCTGGCGCAGGGGTTGCGCGACCCTCTCCATCGGCCGTTTCGAAAGTGAGGCATCGCCTACCAGCGTCGAATCAAAGGACTGCCCTGCGAGCAGGCCGGTGAACAACCGCATCGCCGTACCGGAGTTGCCCACATCGAGGTCACGGGCAGGCCGGTGCAGGCCCCGCAATCCAGCACCTTCGAGCGTCACGTCGGTCGGCCCGGTCCGGACCGCAGACACGCCCATGGCCGTAACCGCAGCCATGGTTGCCAGACAATCCTCACCTGGCAGGAAACCGCGCACACGCGTGGTGCCAGAGGCAACTGCACCCAGCATGATGGCCCGGTGCGAAATGGACTTGTCACCCGGCACACGCACGGTGCCGGCAATCCGCGTGGCCGGACGCGCCAGCAGGCACTTCATCGACAACTCCAGCCAGACACAGCGTCAGGGAGCGGCATGACAGCCTAGACAACGGCCTTGGGATAGGAGCCCAGCACCCGGAACAGGCCGGCTTCGCTGCGCAGCTCCTCGAGAGCCGGCGCGATCGCGGGATCCCCGGCATGGCCATCGATATCAACGAAAAAGACGTAGTGCCACTTCCGCTGGTGCGACGGCCGCGATTCGATGCGCGTCATGTTGATGCCGTGCTTCGCAAACGGCTCCAGCATCCGGTGCAGGGTACCCGCCTTCTCCGTCTTGCCGGGCGCGAGCAGAAGGCTCGTCCGGTCCTCCCCGCTCGGCGGGAACAGCTTGCGCCCCACCACCAGGAATCGCGTGGTGTTGTCCGGTCGGTCTTCGATATCCGCCACCAGCTTGTCGAGCCCGTAAACCTCGGCAGCCGCATCACCGGCAATCGCCGCGGTGCCTGCCTCGTCGCGCGCGCGGCGCGCACCCTCCGCGTTGCTGCTGGCCTCGACAGTCGGCACCCCGGGCAGGTATTCCCGCAACCAGGCACGACACTGGGCGAGCGACTGCGGATGCCCACAGACCCGTGCCACCTGCCCAAGCGATTCCATGGCGCCCAGCAGATGCTGGCGCACACGCAACTCGACCTCGCCGCAGATTTTCAGTGGCGAGCCCATGAACAGATCCAGGGTGTGGTTGACCGTGCCCTCGGTCGAATTCTCCACCGGCACGACCCCGAAGTCCGCAGTACCCGACTCGACCTCGTGGAAAACCTCGTCGATGGTGCCGAGCGGCAGCGCCCGCACTGAATGCCCGAAATGCTTGTAGACCGCCGACTGGCTGAAGGTGCCCTCGGGACCGAGATATCCCACCTTGAGCGGTTCTTCCTGCGCAAGGCAGGCGGACATGATCTCGCGGAACAGCCGCACCATCTCCTCGCTGCTGAGGGGGCCCTGGTTGCGCCTGGCGACTCCGCGCAGAACCTGCGCCTCACGCTCCGGGCGGTAAAAATCAGCCGCGCCCTGCCGACCCTTCGCCACCGCCACCTGCTGCGCGAGCCGTGCGCGCTCACTGATGAGCTCACCAAGCTCGGAATCCAGTGCATCGATCCGCTCACGGATGGCCGTGAGCCCGGCCTCTGCCGGGGTGCTTCCGGCAGACTTTCGGGAAGTGCTCTTGCGCTTGCGGATCATGGCAGGGGTTCGCGCCATCAGGCCGGACGGCCGAGGTTGCGCACGCAGAGCACGCCCTCGATACCGCGGATCCTGGCCAGCAGTTCAGGCGAAGGCGCTCCGTCAAGGTCGACGACGGTGTAAGCCAGGTTGCCGCGCGACTTGTTTAGCAGATCGGCAATGTTCAGGCCGGCGTCACCCAGGCAGCCCGAGATCTGCCCAACCATGTTCGGGACGTTTGCATTGGCCACCGTGATGCGATGGGTATCCATGCGCGGCAGGTCTGCATCCGGGAAATTTACCGAGTGGCGGATCAAACCATGCTCCAGGTAGCCGCGCAGCGTGTCCGCCACCATGACCGCACAGTTGACCTCTGCCTCCTCTGTAGAGGCGCCCAGGTGGGGCAGCGCAATTACCTTGTCGCTGGTCATGAGCCGGCGGCTCGGGAAATCGCAGACATAGGCAGCAAGCTTCCCGGATGCAAGTGCCGCAAGAACCGCCGGTTCATCGACAATCTCGCCACGGGCGAAATTCAGCACCACAGCCTTGCCGGGCATCAGGTTGATACGCGCTTCGTTGACCAGCCCCCGGGTCGCCTCAAGCAGCGGCACGTGGATGCTGATGACGTCGGCCCGACTGAAGAGTTCATCGAGACTGCGGGCCTTTTTCACGCCGGCAGACAGCGCCCAGGCACGATCAACCGTGATCTGGGGGTCGAAACCGATGACGCGCATGCCAAGTGCCAGCGCGGCATTCGCCACCTGCACACCGATGGCACCCAGGCCGATCACACCCAGGGTGCGGCTCGGCAGCTCGAAACCAACGAACTTCTTCTTGCCGGCCTCGACCGCCTTGTCGAGTTCACTGCCCTCACCGGGCAGCTGGCGGGTGAAGTCCCAGGCCTGGCAGAGGTTGCGCGCCGCGAGCAGCATGCCACCGATGACGAGCTCTTTTACCGCATTGGCATTGGCACCGGGCGCATTGAACACTGGAATGCCGAGCTTCGAGAGCTTGTCCACGGGAATGTTGTTGGTACCGGCGCCGGCACGACCGATCGCCAGGACCGACGGCGGAATTTCCATGTCATGCATCTTCGCCGAACGCACCAGGATGGCATCCGGGCGACCGATTTCGGATGCGACCTCATAGTGCTCGCGCGGCAGGCGGGCGAGACCCTGGACAGAAATGCTGTTGAGCGTAAGTATCTTGTACATCGGTGGTCTTCTTCGTCGTCGTCTGCGGGAGGGCCTGCCGTCAACCGTGACGGCGGGCGAAATCCGCCATGAAGGCAATCAGGGCATCGACCCCTGCCTCCGGCATGGCGTTGTAGATGCTGGCGCGCATGCCACCGACCGAGCGGTGCCCCTTGAGCTCGGACAGCCCCGCTGCGGCTGCTTCCGCCAGGAAGGGCGCATCGAGGTCGGCATTCGGCAGGGTGAACGGCACATTCATCCAGGAGCGGCAAGCCGGCGCCACCGGGTTGCGGTAATAGCCCGAACCGTCGATCGCCTGGTAAAGCCTGTCTGCCTTGCTGCGGTTGCGCTCGGCAAGCTTCGCCAGCCCGCCCTGGCGCTTCAGCCACTGGAAGACAAGGCCGGCGATGTACCAGGAATAGGTCGGGGGCGTGTTGAGCATGCTCCCCTCCT
>CAZQGA010000177.1:0-5443 GCA_964592735.1 uncultured Chromatiaceae bacterium
GGCGTGAATTCCATGGTCCCGGCCAGTTCCTGCAGCACGGCGTACTCGGTCTGCCGCTGTTTCTGTCGCTGTCCGGTGTGGCAGTGGCCTGGTACGCGTATCTGAAGAACCCGCGCCTGCCAGCAGCAATTCGCGAGCGCCTTGCGGCGGTCTACACCCTGTTGGCCAACAAGTACTACCTCGACGAATTCAATGAAAAGGTCATCGCCGGGGGCACGCGGGCGGTAGGCAACCTGCTCTGGCGCATCGGCGATGCGCTGTTGATCGATGGCGTTGTCGTCAATGGCAGCGCCATGGTGGTGGACTGGCTGGCGGGCCGCCTGCGCCGCAGCCAGACCGGATACCTTTATCACTACGCCTTCGTGATGGTCATCGGCCTGTCAGCCCTGCTGGGCTGGGTTTATCTCCGGGGCGCCTGACACAGGGCAGGAATGTAACGCGTGGGACTTCTCAGCATATTGATTGCGCTGCCGATCCTGGGGGGGCTGCTGGTTCTGGCCAGCGGCCGTGAGGCTGCGGGAGAGGGGGCGTTCCGGGCCGATCGCTGGATCGCCCTCCTGGTATCGCTGGTAACGTTCGTGGCGAGCCTGTCGCTGTGGACCGGTTTCGACCGGACGACATGGCATATGCAGTTTGTCGAACGCTGGCCATGGCTGCCCGCCTTCAAGGTCGAATATTTTCTCGGTGTCGACGGCTTTTCCATGCCGTTGATCCTGCTGACGACGTTCATTACCCCATTGGTCATCATTGCAGGCTGGGAGACCATCAAGCAGCGGCAGGCACAATATTTCGCGTCGTTCCTGATCCTCGAAGGCCTGATGATCGGCACGTTCGCTGCTCTCGATGCGCTCCTGTTCTATGTATTCTGGGAAGCGATGCTCATTCCGATGTTCATCATCATCGGCGTGTGGGGCGGTGAGCGGCGGATCTACGCCACCATCAAGTTCTTCCTTTACACCTTCCTCGGCTCCGTGTTCATGCTGATCGTGGTGATCTACCTTTATCTGCGGGCGGGCAGTTACAGCATCCTGGATTTTCATGCCCTGCCGCTGTCGATCACCGAGCAGGTGTGGATATTTCTTGCATTCCTCATCGCCTTTGCGGTGAAGGTGCCGATGTGGCCGGTACATACCTGGTTGCCGGATGCCCACGTCGAGGCACCTACGGGTGGTTCCGTCATCCTGGCTGCCATCCTCCTGAAGATGGGTGGCTACGGTTTTGTGCGTTTCAGCTTGCCGATCACGCCGGACGCCTCGGCGCTGCTGGCACCCATGATGATCGCACTGTCTCTGGTGGCGATCGTCTATATCAATTTTGTCGCCATCGTGCAGGCAGACATGAAGAAGCTCATTGCGTACTCCTCGGTTGCGCACATGGGGTTCGTGACGCTCGGCTTTTTCCTGGCTTGGGGCATTCTTGCCAGGACCGGTGAACTGCCGGGCATAGGCATGGGTATCACAGGCAGCATGGTGCAGATGATTTCCCATGGCTTTATTTCCGGGGCACTGTTCTTCTGCATCGGCGTGCTGTATGACCGCCTGCACACCCGGCAGATCTCGGCCTATGGCGGTGTAGCCAACACGATGCCACGGTTTGCGGCGTTCATGGTTCTTTTTTCGATGGCCAACATCGGCCTGCCTGGCACGTCATCGTTCGTCGGTGAGTTCCTTGTCATCCTGGCGAGCTATCAGGCAAATTTCTGGTATTCAATGCTGGCGGCCACGACGCTCATTTTCAGCTCCGTCTACATGCTCTGGCTGGTCAAGCGCGTGCTGTTCGGCCCGGTAGCCAATGAGGGTGTGGCGGGCATGCACGACCTCAATGGACGGGAGTTCCTGGTGCTGGGGCTGATTGCCTTGGGCGTCCTGCTGCTTGGTATCTGGCCAGCGCCGCTGGCGGACGTGTTGTCTGCGTCGGTGGACAATCTTGTAAGTCACATTACGCAGTCGAAGCTATGAACGCCGATCTTGTGAAGTTTCTCAGCTCCTGCCTGCCGGAGGTCGTGACCGGGATCGGCATCTGTGTCGTGTTGCTCGCGGGTCTGTTCGTCAGGGATGCCCGCAATGTGGTGTATCTGCTGTCGATGACCTGCCTGGTCGTGGCGGCGTGGGTTACCGGGGCAGGTGATTCGGCAGCTACCATCCTGATGCCGGGCGGCGCGTTTGTGCAGGATCCGCTGGCACGGTTTCTCAAGCTTTTCGTGTTTGCCGTGACAGCGCTGGTATTTGCCGGTTCACGTGGTTACCTGCGGGATCGGGGGCTGGGGGCTGCCGAGTTCTACGTACTCGGGTTGTTCGGGTTGCTGGGCATCCTCGTCATGATTTCCTCGGCAAGTTTCCTCACGCTCTATCTGGGACTCGAGATCCTGGCGCTGGCCATGTATGCGATGGTGGCCTTTGAACGGGATGCAGCCCTGGGTGCCGAGGCTGCGATGAAATATTTTGTCCTGGGTGCGATTGCCTCGGGTTGCCTGCTGTACGGCATCTCGATTGTCTACGGCGTCACCGGAAGCATCCGCTTCGGCGATATCGCAACAGCGCTGCAGGTTGGTGGTTCGGGACAGCTTGGGGTGCTGGTCGGGTTGGCGTTTATCGTCGTGGGCATCGCGTTCAAGTTCGGAGCGGTTCCATTCCACATGTGGCTTCCCGATGTGTACCACGGCGCGCCGACCTGCGTAACCCTGTTTCTGGCGACTGTACCGAAGGTGGCTGCGTTTGCCATTGCGATGCGCATACTGGTTGATGCGCTGGCGCCGATCGAAGCGGATTGGCGGCAGATGCTGACTGTGCTTGCCGTGCTGTCGCTGGCCATTGGCAATGTGGTCGCCATCGTCCAGACCAATATCAAGCGCATGCTGGCCTATTCGACGATTGCGCACGTTGGCTTCATCTTGCTCGGCTTCCTGGGGGCAGAAGCAGACGGGTTACAGGCTGCTCTCTACTACACTGTCATTTATGTGCTGATGGCGGCAGCAGCTTTCGGCGTCGTGCTGCTCGTGGCGGCTGGCCGCCCGGATTCCGGGGAACTGGAGGATTTCAAGGGGCTCAATCGCCACAGCCCCTGGTTCGCCCTGATGATGCTCATCGTCATGTTCAGCATGATTGGGGTGCCGCCTTTTGCAGGCTTCTACGCAAAGTGGTGGGTGCTTTCCGCCTTGATCGGATCCGGGCAGTCCTGGCTGGCGGTGGTGGCGGTCGTGTTCTCCGTGATCGGTGCCTTTTACTACCTCAACGTCGTGCGTCTGATGTATTTCGACAAGGGTGGTGATGTGACGCCCGGCGTCGCGGCCATGGATCTGCGTGTGGTTTTGAGCGTCAATGCACTATTGCTGCTGGTGCTGGGTCTGTTCCCGCAAGGTCTGGTTGACCTCTGCATGCGCGCCCTTGGATAAAAACCCGCCAGCAGGCATTGCAGCTGTCAGCAAGGGAGGGTAGTATGCGCTGCTCAATCCGGTGCGGGGTGGAGCAGTCTGGCAGCTCGTCGGGCTCATAACCCGAAGGTCGCAGGTTCAAATCCTGCCCCCGCTACCAACTTTTTGAGGCCAAAGGCCGTCCGACAAGGGCGGCCTTTGGCGTTTCAGGGCGGGTATTTTGATCCCGCAGATATCCTCCGGCCATCCTTTGCCACACCAGGTTTGTGCGTCCTGCTCGGACTGTCCTGGTCTCGGTTTTGCACAAGCGATTGGGCCTGCCCCATGGGCAGGTATATCGGTGCAAGATGAGGCCCTGCCGATGGCGGCCGGGTGTTTTGCACCAAAGGCTTACGCTGCTGCCAAAGGCCAGCTACAATAGCCAGCTGTTTGGTGCGGTCTGGCTGCGGGCTGAAAGCTCCGGAGTCAAGGGCTTGGGCCTGTCGATCCGGCTGATCTTGCCGGGCCGATTCCCCCGCGACCGTGATCTGCGGAAGTAGCCCCGAACGGGGCTGTTTCTTTTTTAGAGCAGCTTCTGCCCGTTGCTGGTGCAGAAGGGTGCGCTGCAGGAAGTGGGCCCTATGGCCCATTTTTTGTTTGTCGTGAGCGTAGATGAGGAACTGGACAGGCACTGATGGCCGCGACAAATCAGGAGCTGTGGGAGTTGCTGGAGCCGGCGGTTGAAAGCGCAGGGTTCGAGTTGTCGGATCTCGAGTTCAATCCGGGCCGGAGCAGGGCCTTGTTGCGCCTGTTCATTGATTCCGAACAGGGCGTGACAGTGGATGATTGCGAGCGAGTGAGCAGGCAGGTAAGCAGCGTGCTTGATGTTGCTGATCCGGTCGGCGGGCAGTACAGCCTGGAGGTGTCCTCGCCAGGGCTTGATCGCCGGTTGGTGAAGCCTGCGCACTTCGACAGGTTCGCAGGTGCTGAAGTACAGGTGAGACTCCGCCGCCTGATCGATGGTCGCCGGCGTGTCCAGGGCAGCCTTGTGGCGCGCCATGGCGACGTGATCGAAGTGTCGAGCGAGGGTGCGATCAGGCGCATTGCAATGACGGACATAGACACGGTTCGGCTGGTTCCCGATCTGCGGGCGCCGGCCAGGAACTAAGGACGCGGAAGCCGGTTATGAACAAAGACATCCTCAATGTGGTCGATGTAGTCTCCAATGAGAAGGGCGTGGAAAAGGAGATCATCTTCGAGGCGCTGGAGGCCGCATTGGCGTCGGCTACGCGCAAGAAGCATGGTGACGGGATCGACGCACGCGTGAGTATCGACCGCAAGACGGGCGATTATGAGACCTTCCAGCGCTGGAAGGTGTTTGCCGATGATTCAAAGGAACTGGAGTTCCCCGACAAGGAACTGCGCATGATCGACGCAGTCGATGTCGATCCTGCGGCTGAGCCGGGCGGCTATGTCGAGATACCGATCGAGTCGGTGGAGTTCGGTCGTATTGCTGCGCAGGCTGCCAAGCAGGTCATCGTGCAAAAGGTTCGTGAAGCGGAGCGCAAAAAGGTTGTCGAGGAATTTTCAGGACGTGTGGGCCAGTTGTTGAGTGGCGTGGTCAAACGGGTCGATCGCAATGGCGTTTTTCTGGATCTCGGCAGCAATGCTGAAGGGTTCATCCCCCGCGAAAACATGATCCCGCGTGAGCCTGTGAGGACCCAGGATCGTATGAAGGCCCTGTTGCGCGAAGTGCGCTCCGAGCTGCGCGGGCCGCAGCTCTTCCTCAGTCGCACGGCACCGCAATTCCTGATGGAGCTGGTCAAGATTGAAGTTCCCGAGGTGGGTCAGGGTCTGATCGAAATCATGGGGGCAGCGCGTGATCCGGGCTTGCGCGCCAAGATCGCTGTGAAGAGCAACGATTCGCGCATCGACCCCGTCGGCGCCTGCGTCGGCATGCGTGGCTCGCGTGTTACGGCCGTCTCCAACGAGCTGGCTGGTGAGCGCGTGGATATCATCCCGTGGGATGAAAATCCGGCCCAGTTCGTCATCAATGCGATGTCACCCGCTGAGGTCAGTTCCATCGTCGTCGAT